>JBKPCG010000012.1:0-48526 GCA_046727255.1 Acidobacteriota bacterium
CGCCCATCGGCTCTGCCGCGTGGTGTGGAAGATCTTGCATGAGGGGGTGCGGTTTATAGAGCACGGCATCGAACCTGATCCCAAGGCCAAGATGCGACACGCCCGGAGGCTGGCGCAAGCGCTTCGCAAGCTCGGCTACCAAGTCACAATCACACCCACAAACCTTGCTTCCGGAATGCAAATGTAGAGGAGAATTTTCGAGGGAGTGCAATGGCGATGTTGAATCCCCTACTGTTTTGTTATCACACCACAGGCGATGCGGTCACCGGCATTTCCGGCGGGATCGGTTTTCAGGTCGTCGGCCTTGGCATGGATAACCAGCGCCGTTCCCCCATTGCTAAAAATGGAGTGGCTGTCATTTCCCCAATTCACGTCACTGTTGGCCATCCGCGTTTTCGCCTTGCCGTTAGCGTCCACGGTGAAGTTTTGCATGTCGCCGGCGTGGTGGCCTTCAGGATTCGCAAGCCCGTGCTTCTTGTTGTCGGGATTGAAATGGGGACCGGCCGACTTGAAATCCGGTGGATCACACCGTGGATTCTGGTGGATGTGGATGGCATGCTCTCCCGGAGGCAAATCATGCAAGGTGAGTTGGATCACCATGCCATCGCTCTCATACATAAGCGCTGAACCTACGCTTTTGCCTTGGGCGTCCTTCAGTTCGACCGCAACCTTGGCGGCGCTGGCCAATGACAGGGCCAAGACGGTCAGAAACAGGGTGGCAACAAATGAGGTGTGAATTTTCATAGCAGCTATTATAGTGCGAACGCGCATGACGCAGCTTCAACATGATACTTAAACCGCATATTGCCGGATTGAAGTTCCTTCCCACAGGGGCTGCTCCCTGATCCGACGATTGTTGTGATCAGATTTCTTTCCGGTACAGGAACATGGGAATCGCTCAAGTGTCGGAGCCACGGAGGAGTCGCGGTGCCGAAAGCTGTGTTTGGACGGATTCGAATCATGCCCGCCGAGTTTGAGAAACGCTATCCGCAACCCACAACGGAACCCATAATAGGTCTGACTTGCGCGTAGTTGGAAGGATTTACGCAGCCGTCCGCAACCTGCAAGTTGTTGAATGTATAGGATAGCTACAGACTGAAGAGGCTGCGCTCTGCCATTTGGTCATCCTGCAGGCGGGGTGTTGGCGCAAATCTTATTCGGGGCTTTCGGGGCGGACGAGCTCCTACGCTTTTTTAGTAAGGAACACAAAAGCTCTTTTACCCTCATGCACGCTGGCATGGCATGCGCTGCAAAGCGTAATTAGGTTCTGCTCCGAGTCGTCGCCGGAGTGGCTGCGGAACTCCTTGTGGTGGCCCTCAAGATTCGACATCGTGCCGCACAACTGACTTCTCCAGGTATCGCAATGCAGGACCTGTTGCCGTAGACTCTCGTAAGACGTCGGATCCAGCCGCAAACGGGGACGGTCGGACCGCATCGGGTTCATGATGCCTTCTCGCTCAGGCCTCCAAGAAATGCCTGCCTCTGCTCTCCGGGCAGAAATTTGAAGAATTTCGTCATCCTAATACGCCTTGCGCCGCGACCCCGGAAACCGCCTCTCCAGAGAGTCATCCAATGATTTCAAGTTCTCCAGTCTCCAATACTGTCCCGCCCGCACCTCGTATAGATAGCGCCCCAGCTCGACGAACTTCGTGTCCCTTTCCTCCTCTTTTCGCTGCTCCCAAGCCAGAATCTCGTCGATCTTGGTGAACACGAACAGAGCTCGGCGGCGATTCAACTTCGGTGGCATCGGCGGATTTCTGGTAATTAAGCTCGTCAAGCCAGTCAAGGCTGTCTGCTCCCGTACGCCGCACCAAGTTGGCGTCGACCATTTCCTGTCGTCCCAGACACAGCCCGACATAGGGACAGCTGTTGCAGGGATTCTGCGGAAAGCGGATGCCACTGTGCGGCAGGAATTGCGCGGACTCAATCCTCGTGATCGTGTCTTCCACCAAGTGACCAAATTCCTGGCACTGTTGGTCGGATACCGTGGTTCGCAGGTACTAAACCTCGACGCGCTTGCGAACGAATACCACCTGGGCGACCTCCGCGATGCCAGTCATCCAGGAGTAGCAAACAAGTTGCGGATCCAAGGCCAACAGTCCCTCAGGTTCTTCCGGGCATCGGCTCGAAGTAGTCTTCCACTCGAGCAAGGAGCGTGTGCCATCAAGGTTCCCGATGGCATCGATATAGGCGACGAAGTCGCTCTTTGCCGCCGAAAATAGGCACCCAGGGCTCGTTCGAAGGCGCGACCGAATAGCATCGCCGCACGCGTGCCCTTCTCCTTCCACCCATCACGATAGCCCATCGGGCGGCGGGTGCAAAACCGTCGAGTCGGAGCAGGGGGCACCGTTGACTATCTGTTTCCGCTGCTCTATCTGATCAGCCGTCACTCTTGAGGACGATATGTCGGAACACGCTACATCGCGCGCATTTTCTGTGGCTCTCGGCATTGGATTGCTGGTGCTCACGGCCGTCACTGTGAAAGCAGCCTTTATCAACCTCGGGCCCTTCAATCCGGTGGTCGCGCTCCTGATCGCCACCATCAAGGCCACTCTGGTCGTGCTCTTCTTCATGCATGTCAAGGGCGCCAGCGAGAGGCTGACCGGCGTCGTGGTGGTCGCCGGCTTTTTCTCTCTTGCCATTTTGTTGTCGCTGTCCATGGCGGACTGCCTGACGCGAACCTGGCGGTGGGTGCGCCCATCCAATCAATACTCTCAAGGAAATTGTCACCCTGAGCGGAGCGAAGGACCTGCTGCTCGCGGCGATCATGCGAGGTGTTTTTTTGCCCTCCATCTTGCGACCTCTGCCAATCACGGGTGCAATGCTCTTGCGTCCCGCGCCCCGCTTCCTTGAAGATGTTTGTACTCAATGTCCCCCGACTCGACATCGGCTAAGGCTGAGCACGACGTCTCGGCCCGCGCCCTGCCTGCCCGCCCCGAGGCTGTCGATGCTGCCGCCCTCGAAGCCGCTCTCCGCCGCCATCTGCGCGGAGAGATTCGTTTTGACGCCGGAACCCGCGCCCTCTACGCAACCGACGGGTCGAATTATCGACAGGTTCCTATCGGAGTGGTGGTCCCGCGCGATACCGAAGACGTTCTCGCCGCGGTCGCACTGTGCCGTGAACATCGCGCGCCGCTGCTGGCCCGTGGCGGAGGCACCTCCCTCGCCGGCCAGTGCTGCAATGTCGCGATCATTCTCGATTTTTCGAAGTATATGGCGCGCATACTCGAAATCGATCCCGAGCGCCGCATCGCCCGCGTTGAGCCGGGTGCGATTCTGGATCACCTCCGCGCCGAAGCGGAGAAGCATCATCTGACCTTCGCGCCCGATCCCGCCACCCACGATCGCTGCACGCTCGGCGGGATGATCGGCAACAACTCCTGCGGCGTGCATTCGATCATGGCCGGGAAGACCGATGACAATATCGAGTCTCTCGAAATCCTGACCTATGGCGGCCAGCGCATGCAGGTGGGCTCGACGAGCGAAGAGGACTTTAACCGCATTCTGCGCGAAGGGGGCCGTCGTGCCGAAATCTACTCCGGCCTCAAGTCCATTGCTGACCGCTACGGAGATCATGTCCGCCGCCAGTTCCCAAGCATTCCGCGCCGCGTTTCCGGATACAACCTGAACCACCTGCTGCCAGAAAATGGTTTCCACGTGGCGCGGGCGCTGGTTGGCACGGAGGGCACCTGCGCCACCGTTCTGGAAGCCACTTGCCGCCTGGTCGAGAGTCCAGCCGCGCGGGTGCTGCTCGTGATCGGTTGGCCAGACATTTATATGTGTGCAGACCATGTGCCGGAGATCATGGAGCACGGTCCCATCGGGCTTGAAGGTTTCGATGACGTGATCGTCAGAGCCAGTCGGCGGATGGGCATTAACTCCGCAGGCCTGGCTCTGCTCCCCGAGGGCAGCGGCTGGCTGCTGGTCGAATTTGGCGCAAACACTACCGCCGAGGCGGAGGCACAAGCGCACCAGTTGATGGCGACTTTGGACCGCTCCGCATCTCCGCCCGCTATGCGTTTGCTCACCGATCCGCGGCAGGCCCGGCGTATTTGGGAAGTCCGCGAGTCGGCCTTGGGCGCGACTTCGCATGTTCCGGGCGATCCCCCGCGGTGGGAAGGATTTGAGGATTCGGCCGTGGCTCCCGAAAGGCTCGGCGCGTATTTGCGCGATCTGCGCAAGCTGATGAACGCGTACGAATACGGCGGCGCTTTCTACGGACACTTCGGCCACGCCTGCGTGCACACCCGCATGAACTATGATCTCGAATCTGCGGAAGGCGTCCAGAAATTCCGCCAGTTTATCGAAGAGGCTGCCGATCTGGTCGTCGGCTACGGAGGATCGCTTTCCGGCGAACACGGCGATGGCCAGGCCCGCGCCGAACTCCTTCCCAAAATGTTTGGACCGGAATTGATGCAGGCATTCCGCGAGTTCAAAGCGATTTGGGATCCGGACTGGAAGATGAATCCGGGCAAGGTGGTCGAGCCTTACCGGCTGGACGAAAACCTTCGCCTCGGGCCGAACTATGAACCATGGCAGCCTCCAACACACTTCAAGTTTCCCGATGACCATGGCAGCCTGGCGAGCGCGACCTTGCGCTGCGTCGGTGTGGGAAAGTGTCGGCGCTATGAAGGCGGGGTGATGTGTCCGAGCTTCCGCGTGACGCGCGAAGAGGAACACTCCACTCGCGGACGCGCTCACCTACTCTGGGAGATGACGCAGGGCGAAGTCATCAAAGATCGCTGGCAGAACGAAGCCGTCAAAGAGTCACTCGACCTCTGTCTCGCCTGCAAGGGCTGCAAAAGCGATTGCCCGACCGGGGTCGACGTCGCAACTTACAAAGCAGAATTTCTCTCGCACTATTACGAGACCAACCGTCGGCCTCTGAATGCGCTGGCGTTTGGCAACATTGATCTTTGGGCACACGCGGCGTCGCATGTGCCAGGACTGGTGAATCTCACAACACAACTTCCGTTCCTGCGCGATCTCACCAAGTTGGCTGCCGGAATCCCCGCCCAGCGCCGGATTCCCGCCTTCGCGCCGCAGACGTTTAAAGAATGGTGGAGGGAGCGTTGGAGCTCGACGGAGCGGGCGGGACGCCCGCTCGACAGCCGGCGCGACGCCGGCGCGACGGTCTTGCTCTGGGCGGATACCTTCAACAACTACTTCCTCCCCGATACAGCGAAAGCCGCGATCGAAGTGCTCGAGGCCGCCGGGTTCGATGTCACCGTCCCGCGGGCGCATCTCTGCTGCGGGCGGCCGCTCTACGACGTCGGCATGCTCGACCGTGCCAAGACCTTGCTGCTTGACATCATGGACGAGTTGCTGCCCGAAATCGAGGACCGCATCCCGATCGTTGTGCTCGAACCCAGCTGTGCCGCTGTCTTCCGGGACGAACTTACCAACCTGTTCCCGAAGGACGAGCGTGCTCGTGCGCTCTCGCAGCAGGTCTTCCTGCTCAGCGAATTCCTCGATCGGCATGCCAAAGACTTTCCGCTGCCGACGCTCGCCCGCAAGGCCCTCATCCACGGCCATTGCCATCACAAAGCGATCATGAAGATGACGGCGGAAGAGTCGGTCCTGCGCCGGATGGGAATCGATTTCACCGCACCCGCGCCGGGATGCTGCGGCATGGCCGGCGCCTTCGGTTTCGAGAACGAGAAATACGAAGTTTCGAAAGCGATTGGCGAACTCGAACTGCTGCCTGCCGTGCGCAAGGCTCCGACTGACTGGCTGGTCGTGGCCGACGGATTCAGTTGCCGCGAGCAGATTGCCCAGGAAACCGACCGTCAGGCCCTCCATCTGGCTGAAGTCCTGCAAATGGCGCTGCGAGAAGCGACCGAGAGCCCGGAAGGCATTCCGCTGTTCGAGGCGGCGCCGCAACACTACCCGGAGGATGCGTGGGTGCGACCGCGAGAAGCCGCGATCCAGACATCCTTGAAGCGCGCCGGATTAGCGGTGGCAGGCCTAGCTGGCGGCGCCGCCCTGCTGTGGGCCTTAGCGAGCAAACGCTGATCCGCCTTAAACAATTGACAAATATATGACTTACGCCGTACTGCCCATCTTTCCTGCTTTCTGGGACAATAGATTAAGCGGTCGTCCAAGAGAAAGCTGAAATCCCATGGAAACCGAACGTACTTCCGTTCTTGCCCCGGCAGCGCATAGTCAGCCCGTCAAGAGCCAGGACAAGACCCTCCAAGGCTCAGTGCTGGTGCTGATCCAGTTCGACGTGTGCGAAGAAATTCGCCTCGACGATCTCCGTGACATCTTCGGCGCTCGCCGCCAGGAGGCCAGCTTTAAGCATGCTGCTCCGGGATACGTCCGTTACGAACGTCCGCCGGTGGTCGAGCGGATTGAGCCGCTGGTCCTCGAAAGCGGCGAGCGTCTCGACGGTCAGATCAAGTATTACGACTATGGCGTGTTGAGTGTGGTGTTCGAGCTGTCGTTTTCCGGCGACTGGGACACTCTCGTCCGTTTGGCCAGTCGCTGGGTTTGGGAAACCGATTTTGCCAGCCTCGCGCAGAAGATCGCCAGGCAGAAGCTGGAACGCGCGCGGCCTGCCCTGGTCAAGCCCTACGACGAGTGGCTGAACGAAGACTATTTCATTTTCCACGTGCGCGAGATCGCCGGAAACCCTTCCGCGTCCGAACTGCTCGCCGCTGAAGGGGGACGCATTGCGCAGATCGTGCGGGGCGAGAACTGCACCTTGTCGGATGGCGAGCGCCAGGAAATATTGCAATCGAAGATTTCGTACTATCCGAACGATCTGACGGTGATCAGCTGGAATGGCGCTTTCCTCTATGACAGCGCTACGGGCGCGGAAACCATCATCCAGCTGCTGGAATACGCCAACTCGCAGCTACTCGAGTTTCGCCATTACGATGAGTTACTCACGCGCGAGTTGCAGAGCGTCTATGACTTCATGGAGAACGGTTCGACCGGCATCCTCGCGCGCTGGCGTACGGCGAAGCGCGCGACTCGCCTGCACACCGTCCTGCTCGACGTGGACGAACTGACGGAGCGCGCCGACAATGCCATCAAGTTTCTGAGCGACATGTTTTCCGCACGTCTGTACAAAGTGGCCGCGTCAAAGATTGGCGTCAGCGACTACAAGAACCTGGTAAATCAGAAGGTGCACACCGCCGAGGAACTTTACCGCTTCATGGTGGAGCAGTTCCACCAGAGCCGGGCGTTCGTGCTGGAATTGATGGTGGTGATCATTCTGATCATCGACCTCATCTGGCTGTTTCGGGGAAGAATGCCGATTTAGCGGTCAGCGGCAACTGGTCAAAACCTCAATCCGTCTATCGCCTAAACTAAGCACTGACTACCAACCACTAGTCACTGCCTCATGATTGCCTTCCTGACCCTCGAACTTCGCATCGAGCACGCGCAATCGCTGAAAGACAAGCGCCAGGTTGTGCGCAGTCTGAAAGACCGGCTGCGGGCGTCGTTCAACGTGTCGGTCGCGGAGCTCGATCCTTCGAGTCTGTGGAACCAGGCGACAATCGGTGTGGTCGCAGTCTCGCACTCCCGCGACTATGTCGACGGCTTGATGAAGAACGTGGAGCGCGCTGCAACCAGAATAACCAATAATCTCGGCGCCGAGATCACAGATTCCTTTGTGGAGTTTTACTGAACTACCTTTATTGAACTGTCATCATGTATTGAATTGTCATCCTGAGCTTCGTCCAGGATGACAGTTCTTTTAGAAAGGCAAGGTTCAAGTGACCTGTCACCTGCGACCTGCGACCTGCGACTTGTCCCCTGATTTCCCCCTTTCTGCTATCCTGAACGGTTTTCCCCTGGAAAATATGGAACCTCGCGCCCAAAAATATCATCGGGATCGGCTTGGAGAGGCCATCCGCGAAGAGATCGAAACGATCCTCGAGGGTGAGTTGGGAGATCCACGCATCGGGCTCGTCAGCGTTTCGGCTGTACTGATGGCTGATGATGCGCGGTCAGCGCGGGTGATGGTCAATGTCGAGGGCGACGATGACGAAGCCGAGCGCAGTCTGGAAGGATTGGAAGCGGCAAAGAACTACGTCCGCCATGAACTAGCGGAGCGTTTGCGACTTCGTCGTCCGCCGGAGCTCTACTTTCAAGTGGATCGTTCCCACAAGATGGAAGGGCGAGTGGAAGAGCTTCTGGAACGTGCGAAGAAGCGCAGCCGAAAAAAGGCCGAGTAGAGACGCCGCGTGCGGCGTCTCCTCCGCGAACGTCGGCGCGACACGCACGCCACATTTCGACACGGCGAGTGTTAAGAGATTTCTATGCTGGACCGTGTTCTACAAGAGATTCGCGAGCGACGCCGCTTTGTCGTCACGTCGCACGCCCGACCCGACGGAGACGGGATCGGCTCGGCCCTGGCGTGCGCACAGATCCTGCGGCAACTGGGGAAGAAATCCGAGGTCGTGATGCACGACGGCGTGCCGCGCATCTATCGGGGCTTGCCCTTCGCGGATCGCGTGGTTCGGTCTGAGTCGGTTCCTCCCAATGATGCCGTCATCATCCTCGAGTGTGACAGCATTAAGCGGACCCAGCTCAATGGTCTGGAAGATTGTTTTCTGATCAACATTGACCATCACGTGAGCGGACGAAATTTCGCCAACGTCAACTGGATCGACTCGTCGGTCATGGCAACTGCCGAACTTGTCTACCGCATGGCCCGGTTGGCAGGCGTTCCGCTGAATTCCGACATTGCCACTTGCCTTTATACCGCGCTTATGACCGACACTGGTTCGTTCATGTTCGAAGGAACCAACGAACATACTTTTGCGATCGCGCGGGAGTTGGTGCTTGCCGGAGCAGACCCGGCACATTGCGCCCGCAACATTTACTTCGGCCACTCCACGGCCAAGCTGCGCCTGCTGGGCGCCGCGCTTGCCAATCTGCACCGCGAGGGATCGCTGGCCTGGATCTGGGTGACGCAGGAACAGATGGAGCATTTTGGCGCGCGCGAAGAAGATTGCGAGGGCCTGGTGAACTACGCGCTCTCGATCGGAGACGTTCAGGTTGCGGTGTTCTTCCGCGAGTTGCCCGATGGCCGGTGGCGCGTCAGCCTGCGCAGTAAGGGAGAAGTGAATGTCTCAGCGGTGGCCGAGCACTTCGGTGGTGGTGGCCACAAATGTGCGAGCGGCTGTTCTCTGGATGGACCGATGGAAGTGGCAATTTCCAGAGTCGTCGAACGGCTGCGCGTTGAGAAAGAGGCGGTGAAAACGGCATGAATATGGATCTTGCGCGGCACCTGATATCTTTCGTCGGAGCACTCCTGATCCTGATCGCGTATGTGGGCCACCAGCTGGGATGGGTCAACGCGCGCGGCGCCGCCTACAACATCATGAATGCCACCGGGTCGGCGATCCTCGCCTGGATTGCATACCATCCTTTTCAGATCGGCTTTATCGTTCTTGAAACCGTGTGGACCATAGTCAGCGTCTGGGCGCTTTTGCGGCCTCGTCCCGCTTGATTTCTGATGAACACGCGAACACGCACGGACGTGTTGTTGCTGGTTGCGTTCTGCGGATTTCTTTTTTTCTACGGCCTGGACGCGTTCGGACTGCTGGGCGCCGATGAACCACGCTATGCGCAGGTCGCGCGCGAAATGTTCGAACGTCGCGATTGGATCTCGCCCACACTGCAAGGCAAGCCCTGGCTGGAAAAACCGGCGCTGTACTACTGGCAAGCCATGCTGGCATATTCCATCTTTGGCGTTACCGACCGGGCGGCGCGCATGCCGGCCGCAGCAGATGCCGTCTTGATGATCGCGGCGATTTATCTGTTCCTGCGCCGTTTCCGTCCCGACTCCGAGACCGACGGCGCGCTGATCGCGGCCGGCTGCGTTGGAACCATCGGCTTTGCGCGCGGCGCCTCCACCGACATGCCGCTGGCTGCCACGTTCGCGATCGCATTGCTCGGCTGGTACGCCTGGTATGAAACCAGAAAACGGCTCGGACTCGCAATCTTCTATTTTTTTCTTGCCTTGGCGACGCTCGCCAAGGGGCCGGTCGCGATGTTTTTCGCAGGAGTCATTCTGCTGATCTTTGTCGCGGTGAAGCGCGACTGGCGAGTGATACTCGAGTCTTTATGGATCCCGGGCATCGTGCTGTTCGTGGGGGTGGCATTGCCCTGGTACGTGGCGGTGCAGCTTCGCGATCCGGATTTCTTTCGAGTGTTCATTCTTGAACACAATCTTGGCCGTTTCGGACAGGACCTTTATCACCATCGCCAACCCTTTTGGTTTTATCTACCCGTGTTATTAGTGGCGCTAATGCCTTGGACGTTGTGGTGGATCCCTGCCGTTGCGGAGAGACTACGCCTGATCTGGTCCCAAAAAAGGGAAACATTTGCTTCGCCTGAGGATTCGTGGCAACTGTTTCTCCTGATCTGGCCGCTGGTGCCGGTTCTGTTCTTCAGCGCTTCGCAATCCAAGCTGCCGGGATACATACTGCCTTCCATTCCGGCTGGCGCGCTGCTGGTTAACGCGCATCTTCGTAGCCGGCAAGGCGGGTCTTTGAAGATTTCTCCATGGCTGGCGGGACTTCATGCAGCCCTATGCGGAGGGCTTGTTTTTGTGGCGCTGGCCGCGGCCGGCATTCAACTGAATCATCGGCTCGCGGCGGGAACGGGAACGTTTGTGGCGGTGGGCGTGTCTGTTGTCGTTATGCTGGGAATTGCCGGCGTCCTGTTGCGGATGGGACTTCGGATGTTGCGGCCGGCAACGATGATTCCGATCGTGATTGGTGTGGCGGCACTCCTGCGGCTGGCAGCGCCGATGATTGATGCCACGCAGTCGGCGCGTCCGGTCGCGCAAAGTATTCAGAGTTTTTCGCACGAGGCGGTACCGGTGGCGCTATTTCACGCCACTCGTCAGTTGGAATACGGATTGGGGTTCTATCTGAATCGTCCGGTCGAGCGATATGAGAACGGGCAGGTCCCGAGCGACGGCCACGTGCTGGTGGCGGTGCAGAACTCCGAGGCCCAGTTCAGCGATTTGTTGCGCGGACGCAAGTTGTCGTTCTTGACCAGCATCCCGGCGCAGAAGCTTGATTTGTATTGGGTGGGACCGGTCGATTGAAAGCGGGACGAGACGCCTCCTCGGCCGCTACTGTCGTGAACTATCAACCTGCTAGACTCTGCACTGGAGCCTCGATTCGCCGTGGAAATCCTCGATCTCAGGCACTTTTCTTCGGCTGACCTCCGGCCTCTGCTGGAGGATGAGATCGCAGTCTGGGCGCGGCTGCTCTCCTGGGATTACACGGGTTCGGCCGAGATGATTCTGCGTTATCTGGACTCGAAGATTCTGCCGGGTTATGCGGCGATTGAGCGCGGGAGTGTTTTCGGTTACTCGTTTTTCGTTTACGAGCAGAGCAAGGGCGTGATCGGCGACCTGTTTGTGCGCGATGGAGGCCGAACGCCGAACCGGAGCGAGGTCGAGCAGCGACTGCTTACGCATGTCATCGAGACGCTGCAACAATCGCCCGGCATCCATCGCGTGGAGGCACAGTTGCTGGCGCATGAGACCGGCGAGGTCGTCCGGCCATTCCTGCAGCAGGGCTTCAGCCGCCACCCGCGGGTTTTTATGACGATGGACATTCCGCGCGCTGCGGCAGCTCCCGCTGTGAAGCCGGAGTTTGAGATACGGCCCTGGGCGGAGCCGGAGTATCAGTCGGCGGCGGCCGTGATTACGGCGGCGTATCGGGGACACGTGGATGCTGAAATCAACGACCAGTACCGGACCCTGAGCGGTTCGCTGCGCTTCCTCAACAATATTGTGCGCTTTCCGGGATGCGGGGTTTTCGATCCGCAAGCTTCGTGCCTGGTGTTTCAGAAGTCCACACGCACTCTGATCGGATTGATTCTGTGTTCGCAGGTGCGTCCCGACGTCGGACACATCACGCAGGTGTGTGTGCTTCCGGAATATCGCTCGAGCGGTCTGGGCGAAGCATTGCTGGCAGCGACCACCAGGAAACTACGCGAGCGAAACTTCCGCTCGATTTCGCTGACCGTCACAGAAGCGAACTCGCGGGCAATTGAGCTGTACAAACGCATCGGCTTCACTTCGAGCCGGGTATTTGATGCTTTTGTCTGGGAAGGGTGAAAGCACTTAGTCCTTGATCCGAACCACAACCTCGATCATCCAGACATGTAAGTAGCGACCAGAAGCTCTTTCAGTTGACTCAGTTTGCTTTTGGGTATATGTCTAAGGGGCGCGCTCACATGTCTAAGCGATCCTTCCTACCCCTGTTACTGACGGCTGTCCTGACCGCCCCCGCAGGCGCCAAGACGGAAAGTTGGCTGGAGGTTCACACCCCACATTTCATTGTGGTGAGTAACTCCAACGAAAAGCAGGCGCGGCATGTAGCCGACCAGTTCGAGCGGATGCGCTTTGTCTTTCACAAGATGTTTCCGAATGCACGAGTCGATCCGGGCTCACCGATTATTGTGCTAGCGGTTAAGGACAGAAAGAACTTCGAGGCACTCGAACCGGAAGCTTACCTGGCCAAGGGGCAATTGAAGCTTGCAGGACTTTTCCTCCGGGCACCGGAGAAGAACTATGTTCTTCTGCGACTCGACGCCGAAGGCGAACATCCGTATGCGACGGTGTATCACGAATACACCCATTTGATTTCAGGCCGGGCTCAGGAGTGGATGCCGCTGTGGTTGAACGAAGGCCTGGCGCAGTTCTTCGAAAACACCGACATCAACGATAAAGAGGTGCTGCTCGGCCAGTCGAGTGTGAGCGACCTTTACGTGCTGCAGCAAAACCGAATGATTCCGCTCACGACGCTGTTTACGGTGGACCACAACTCCCCGTACTACCACCAGGAGGACAAGGGTTCGATTTTCTATGCCGAGTCCTGGGCACTGACTCATTACCTCGAGGTCAAGGACTATCAGGAAAAAACTCATCGCTTGCTGGACTACCTTCAACTCGTAGCCAACAAAATTGACGCGGTAACCGCCGCCACCCGTACTTTCGGTGATTTGAAAAAATTACAGTCGAGTCTCGAGACGTACGTTTCACAGCGCGGGCTCGGTTATTTCAGGATGCCGGGTGGTACCGACGTGGACGACTCGGCATTCACGGTGCGGACACTGACTCTCACCCAAGCCGACGCATCCCGGGCCGATTTTCTTGCCTATGACCAGCGCTACAAGGATGCTCGCGCCTTGCTGGAACGGATACTGCGCGACGATCCCAACAATGTTAGTGCCCGTGAAACCATGGGGTTCCTGGAATTTCGGGAAGGCAAACTCGATCAAGCGCAGAAGTGGTACGAGCAGGCCGTCAAGCTGGATTCGCAGAGTTTCCTCGCTCATTACTACTTTGCCGTGATCGCCATGCGAGAGGGCTTGTCCTCCGCCGATCGCCAAACGCAGATTGAAGCAAGCCTGCGCGCTGCCATCAAGTTGAATCCATCATTTGCCCCGGCCTACGATCAACTGGCAGCGTTCTTGGGAATGCAGCGCAGGAATCTCGACGAGGCCCACACGCTCAGCCTCCAAGCGGTGCAAATGGATCCCGGCAATGTGGGATTTCGAATGAACGCGGCCAACCTGCTGATGCAAATGGAGCGCCCCAAGGACGCGATTGCCGTGCTGCAGAATGCACTGAAATTGGCGGCCAGTCCTGAGCAGACCGCGTCGATGCAGAATCAGATCGCTTCATTCCAGCAGTATCAGGCGTCGCGCGCGCGAGCCGCAGAGGAATATCGCGAGGCCAGCCAGGAGTCCTCTGCGCAGGGAACAGAACAACTTGCCGGTCCACCGGCGCCCGAACCTCCCGAGGATAATCGGCACGGGCCCAGGCGAACGGTGAACGGTACGCTCAGAGATGTGCAGTGCTCTGAGCCTGTAACCATGAAGTTGAGAGTCGAGAGCGCAAAGAAACCGGTTTTACTTCGCGCCCGGAACTATTACAAAATCCAGTTCAGCGCTTTGAATTTCACACCCAAGCGCGAACTGAATCCTTGCAAGGATATTGAGGGAATGAAGGCGCGCGTAGAGTTTTTCGAGGCTCTAAGCGAATCGGCGGAGGGTCAAATCGTTTCTATCGAGCTCACTAAATAGAACAGTCAAGGGCGGGAGAAGGGGACGTTCGAATAGCCAATGGCTGGGCAGAGCCACCATCTACCGTCTGAGCAGCCACATCACCCATCCCGCCGCGAACACGCCGCCGACGAACAGCGCGAAGCAGTACAGTCCGTAGCGGATTTGTTCCATGGTGGTGTTGCGCTGCGTGATGCCAAAGACTACAGAGGCGAAGAGCGCGAATAACACGGCGGCATTGAAGTGCGAAAGAGTGAAGGTCACGGTTTCTTCCCGAGCGCGATGTGGTGAGCGTCAGCGGCGGCGATAAAATTCAACAGACCTGCCACGATCACAAAAGTCTTTCCATAGTCGGCAGTGGCGTGCGCGGCCGCAGCCTGTCCCCAGCCCATGATGCGGGCCAGGAAGTAGAGTGCTCCGGAACCCAGGTCCCCAACAAAACCGAGCATCTCCAGAATGTCGCCGCCATTTGGCCCGTAGACCCGTCCGTTCATTCCCAGACCGATCAGAAACATCGCGACCACCGATACCATGAGCAGGATTCCACGCACGTAACGTTTCTGGATGAGGTGCCCTGCGCCCGGAATCAGCCAGCCCACAATCGGGGCGACAATTGCCATCTTCGTAAGTGGATACTCGGGTGCGCTGGCGGTCGCTGCCTTTTCAGTAGAGGTCTTAGCCATTCAGATGATTGCCATTCAGATCGTCACGATCTCGCGTTGGATTTTACCAGTGACTTCCGCGCTGCCGGAGCGGATCAACATATTGACCTCGCTGCGCACCCCGAACTCAGGCAGATATATACCGGGCTCGATCGAGAAGCAGGAATTCGGCAGGATGCGGCGCTCGTCGTGGATCTCTAGGTCGTCCATATTGGCGCCATTCGCGTGAACTTCGGTGCCGATCGAATGGCCGGTGCGGTGAATAAAATAGTCGCCGTAGCCGGCCTTCTTGATGTGCGCTCGCACCGCGCGATCCACTTCCCAGCCGGCAATGGGCCGCCCGGCGGAGACGGCGTCCAGTACGGTTTTCACTCCGATATCACGTCCTTCGCTCACCACTTTGAAGATCTCACGGTGTCGATCCGTCGGCTTGCCGATCGCGCCCGTCCACGTAATGTCATAAAAAACCGCGCCCGGGGTGTTCTGTTTGGCCCAGACATCGAGTAGAACGAAATCGCCTTCGCGAATCGGCACCGGATGTTTCGCGCTTGGCTCGTAATGCGGGTTGCCGCTGTTGGCGTTGACAGCCACGATGGGCGGATCGTCCGTGACCAGGTTTTCCCGCTGAAAGGCGTCCATGAACCACTGCTGGATTTCGTGCTCGTAGGTTCCGCTCTTGCGCACGCGCCGGCCGATTTCCTGAAACGCTTCGGCAGTCAGGGGATCGATAATGTCGCGAGCGGCAAAGTGCGTGGCAATCTGGTCATCGTTCATGGTCGCCTCGAACTGCGCGACCAGATCCTGCGAACTCACGACATTCTTGCCGATTCCCCGGATCAAGTCTACCGTCCCCGCGTCGACCAACGAAATCGTGAACACCAGATTGTTGGGCGAATACTGCATGGCAATGTCGCGGTGCGACGCCAGCAGCCCCTTCATGCTGTCGAACAATTCCTGCCACCCCGAGTAGAGGCGCTTCGTGCCGGGGAGAGTGTCCAGATGACCGGCTTCAATCTTGTGGACAAGCTTGGTAGGCTCGCCTTTGGCAGGAATCAGGTAGAACCAGCGGCGCGTGACCATCAGGCCATCGGGCAATCCGAGAACGCGATAAGCGATCGGATCGCGATGATGGTGGTCGTAGAAGAGCCAGGCGTCGATATTGCGCTCGCGCAAGGCTTTCTGGATGGCTGTGAGGTCCATGGACAAAGGGTTATTCTACACGACCGGTAGTTGCTGAGTGTGACGCCGCTGTGGCGCCGGGTCTTCGACCCGGCCTGGCGGGTCAGAGATCCGCCGCTGCACAACTTGTGATAAAAGTTACTGTTAATGCCAATGAACGTCTCTGGCAGTCCAATCCCGTTTGAACAAGGTGCGCCGTGCTGAGGGCAGCGTTCATCGCTCTCTCGGAAAGCCGGTGGCTGCGGAACGTCGCCGAACAATCCAGCATTGGCCAGCGCACCTCCAGCCGCTTCGTTGCCGGCACCACGGTGGCGGACGCGGTCCGCGCCACCGAGGCGGTCAACAAATTCGGCGCCAGCGTCTCCATCGATAACCTCGGAGAGAACGTCACCAATGCCGACGAGGCGCGTGCGAGCGCGCAGCTCTATCATCAGCTGCTCGACGAGATTGCCGCCCGAAAACTCAACGCCAACATCAGCCTTAAACTGACGCACATGGGGCTGGACGTGGACGAAGCCCTGGCACACGAGTTGGTCACCGGACTGGTGGCGCGGGCGGCCAGCATGTCGCCCAAGAACTTCGTCCGCGTGGACATGGAAGGGTCCGCGTACACGCAGCGCACACTGGATTTTGTTCATCATTTGCACCGGGTGCCGGCGAACGCGGGATGCGTCGGCACGGTCATCCAATCCTACATGCGCATGGCGGAGGCCGACATCGAGAAGCTTCTGTCCGAGGGCATTCGCATTCGCCTGTGCAAAGGGGCCTATAAAGAGCCGCCGGAGATCGCCTTCCAGAAGAAGTCCGAGGTGGACGAAAACTACGTGAAGCTGATGAAGATCCTGATGAAGAGCGGGATCTACCACGGCCTTGCGACCCATGATGAGGCCATCATCAAAGCGGCGAAAGCCTTTGCAACGCGTGAGAATATCCCACGCAACGCGTTTGAATTCCAGATGCTACACGGAATCCGCCGCGACCTGCAGCAGCGCCTGGTGAAAGAGGGCTGGGGAATGCGCGTCTACATTCCGTTCGGCACTGAGTGGTATCCCTACCTGATGCGGCGACTGGCGGAACGGCCGGCGAACGCGCTGTTCATCGCCCGGAACCTGCTGCGGCCATAATCCGGAGAACCCCCTTTTTTTCTATTTCGGGAAGGAATTTTCCCGGCTGCATCGTTCTACAGGATGGAAACCAGCTCAGCTAGATGCAGAGCTTGCCCCCTCGGCTTAGTGCTTGTCTCTGGCGTGGGTTCCAAGGGTCCGTGGCTCGCGAGGTTTTGTAATCAGACTCCGGGTTTCCAAATCTCCTCCGCGTCGTCAAGGGGAAGGACGGCGCGGGGGTTTTTTGTTTGTGCGTAAGAGACTTCTGAACCATCCTGGCAAACCTCAACCGGCGGGTGGCTCACATCTCCGGCATCAAAAATGATCGCGGTGCCCCATTTCTCGCGTTCTTTCGCGAGAAGTGGGGCCTTTCCACTGCGAGCTCGCTTGTTTTCATCACTTCTGCGGGGTGCGGCCGTCACAGCGCGAACTTCTCAACCCCGCTACGCTCACTACCATGCCGTGGAACCTGACACGCTACTATGGAAATGGCGACCCTGCATTTCATCACTTGCAGTTGATGAGGCGTTCATGGGTTTCAACAATGCTCGTGTTTCACAACGGCCCGGTTTGGTCTGGGCTCCTTCGTGTAGTCCCGCGGGAGGGCTGCAAATTGGCGAGCGGCAATGATGGTGCTTATGTGCACGTGTTGACGTTCGCGACGAACGAGGACGAGTATCGCACCAAGGCGGGAACCGTGTGCGAGCCCGGTCCACGAAGTATGAGTTAGGGTTCTCCGGCCGGCCTCGATACAGACGGTAACGAGCATCGGGAGTAGTAACTCCTCTGCCAGTCCCTGAGTTGGCGAGGAACGGCCGTCGATCGCCGGTGAGTTCGAAAGATATATTTCTCAGGCTGCTGTGTGGGTCAGCACCTCCGAGGGCACTCGTCGTTGGAAGGGCTGACCGCTTTTGTCGACGGCCAACAGGTAGGCAACGAGTTTGCGGGCCACCGCTAGCGTCGCGGTTGCGATGTCCGCGCTCCAACTCGCTGGCATGCAGCGCGGCCAACTGCGGATTCCATCGCGGGGCCAGCTTGGCGGCCTCGATCAGCGTGGTTTGCAGCCAGTGGTTGCGCTGTTTGGAGATGGGCCGCGTTGCTGCTTGCCCGCTGATGACTTCAGCGCGGCCGTCAGTCCGCAGTAGCTCATGGCCTCGGAGGAAGAACGGAAACGCTGAGGATCGCCGACTTCCAGTGCCCAGGTCAGGGCGGTGATCTCTCCCACCGCCGGGATGCTCATCAGCCGTTCGACGCCTTCGGCCAGTGCGGGGTCGGCGAGCAACTCGCGGACCAGGCGCTTCTGCGTGCTCTCGAACATCTCCAGGGCGCCGCGGCTCAAGCGCAGCAGTTCGATCACCGATTCCGGCACCTCTTCGAGTTCTTCCAGCACACTGGCAAAGTATTTCTTGCGGTGTAACTTCTCTTTCACATAAAGGGTGCCGGTTTCCATCAGCAGCCCGGCCATCTTGTTCTTCATGCGCACCGCTTCGCTCACCACCAGGCTGCGATAGCACAGCAAACGGCGCAGTTCGCGGAGGCGCGGCGGGGCCACGTAGCAGGCCGGCAACAGGTTGCCTACCGAGTCGAAAACCACGCCGTCATTACCGGGGGTACCGGAGTGTACGAGGACGCCGTCGGTTTCAGTTACGACCAGGGCACGGTCGACTTGGGGACGGGTGTGGTGTCAGTGGATTACCAAGGGCGGATTTGCACTCCCTAGCTTTAGAAGCGGTGCCCGGCGGAAGGCAGCGTCAAAAAATCGCGGAGGAGAGTCGGGGGCGACAGGATCGATGGTCTAATAACCGACGCCGGAAGTACTTTCGTCAGCGAGCTTGGAACTGAAAGCCATACCAGAATGAGAGCGCGGGCTACGTTCTGCGCCGGAAGGAGTACTGGCCTCTGTGCCGTCCCTTGCGGGACTCGAATTCTGCTTCCGCTTACCCAGCGCTTACGCGCTGGGTTAACGTATGTCGCCGCTCCGCGGCTCTGTTATCTATATTATCTATGACCACCCGCCGCTCAGCGGCTCTACAGGCGGTTCATGAACTGCTGTATCCGTTCGTCGGCACGCTGTACTTGGCGGCCGATCGCGAGGGAAGTCCAGAAGATATGTCCGGCGGTAATTGGACCGATGAGCTTTTGATGTCCGACCGCGGCCAGGCCCATGGAGGCGATGCAACCGCATCGGGAACAGTCGGGATCGCCGCCAAACTGGCAGGGCTCAACACGAGTCTTGAAATCCGCTGAGAGCGTGCGCGTGGTCTGGGCGAAGATGCAGCGGTCGGGCGACGCGGGAGGGGAAAGGAATTCGCGGATCATCCCTTCGGGCATGTCGAGCTTGGGCTGGTCAAGCTTCGCTTGGTCCTGGCGAAGTCGTAGAAGGGTTTCGACCACACTGTTGCGCTCGGCGGACGTGAGGCATTCGACATTGGCGGCGCCGCGCTGGGGTGTGAAGATGCTCATCCAGATTTTTTCCACCGCCGGGTTGGCCGACCAGAAATCGACGAACTCGGGGAGGTAACCGCTACGCTTCATCATCGCACCGGTGATGGTGCAGTGGACCGCTATGTGATGTCCCTGAATATGGCGCAGGATGCGCTCGTAGCTCGCGGGCTTGCGGCGCGCGTCGTGTTCGGGTTGCAGTCCGTCAATCGAGACCACGAGTTGCAGGTTCGGCAGCGTGGCCCAGGATGCAGGGATTGGGCGGAACGCGCTGGTCACAACCTGAACGTGACTACGCGTGACCAGTTGCGGCAACAGGATCTCGAGTTCACGGTATCGGACGAGGGGGTCCCCTCCGACAATCGACAGGTGGAGAGGGTCCTGTTGAGCGACCACGTCTAGAGTGCGCCTTATCAGTTCGTCTCCTTTGAAATCGGACAGGCTGCGAAGGTTGGTGGTTCCGAGATGGGCGTCTTCGTAGGCATAGCAACCCGGACAACGCAGCGGGCATTCACGCGTGATCTCGATGGATAGCGAAGGAACCCGGCCGCGTAGAACACGACCCCAGGTCTGCAGAACTGGCTTAATCCTAAGAGAACCCATGATTTGAATGATTAGATGCAGGTTGCGGCAGGCAAGGGTCAGCCCGAGAAAACTCGGGGCTAATGCTTGAATGGGCTATCGCTGATCTTGTCTTGAAGGGAACCTCTCGAGGGGTCTGCCGCCGGGTGTTCCACGTGGAGCATTTCTCGCATTCCCCAACCGTTCCTATCTTGTTCCCCGTCAGCAAGGGGCGCTCGCCAGTAACGACGATTTCTTATCATGTCTCGCACCCATCCGACTCCGTCAGAGTTCATTGCGTCCCGCTATGATCCGCAGTTGGAACGTGAATTCTTTAGCCGAATCATGCTGCCCCAATGGCAGCGTTAAGTCGACGTCGCAGCATCGCCTCGATGACCTTAACGTTCTGTTGCTGCCCTATGTGAAACAGTTACAATCGCCGGTTCGTATTCTTGACGTGGCCGCGTCTTCTGGTGTTTCCAGCGCGGAATGGCATGAACAGCTAACGTCGGAAGGTGTCGACTTTTCCTTGACCGCGACCGATTTGACGGTCAATGCTTACCATCTCAAGGTGGGTCTCGCCGAGGCGATCCTGGACAAGAAGCTGAATTTCATTCATCTGGCGTTCGCAGGGCGCGGTATGCCGCCCAAAGCCCCATGGCCAGTGGGGTTCATTCCCAGTCTGTTGAAGCGATACCTCGCCTTCAGGATGGCGCACGGGGCGAATTATGATGTCCCCATCAAACTTTTGACCACGCGGCTCCGCAACGGTAACTTCGCCATTGTCGAAGATGATCTTCTTAACGGCGATGGGCTTAAGGAGGACTTCGATGTGATCCGCGCGGCCAACATCCTTAACGTCAGCTACTTTTCCGAGAGCATCTTGCGCCGCATGATCTCTAACCTGAAAATGCGCTTGTCAAAGCACGGCTTGCTTATCGTGTGTAGAACCAAAGCTGACCGAAGCAACCATGGCACAATCTTTCAGTTGCAGGGTGATTCGTTTACCGCGCTTGGCAGGATCGGCGATGGCTCGGAAGTCGAGCGGTTAGTTAACACTTGATCCTCCAGTTGAGAGCCTACGGATGGGTCACACTCGCGCCGCTGCGATCAGGGTGTTCGTGCGCTGCATTCCCAAGGACTAAGGATTACTCGTCAGGCGTGCCGGGCTGTCCGCCGTCGGCGGGAGCGAGCGGCAGGCGGGAGGCTCCGCTCAACAGTTCGCGTTCGTGGTCGGAGAACATGCCTTTATAGCGATCGGAGTTGATTATCTGCTCGCGCTGTTCCGGAGTCAGGTCGCGCATGCCTCGAACCGCGGTTGTAAGCATACGGCGGCGGTCGGGCGGCAATTGCTGAATTTGTTGAAAGAGATCTTTGGCCTGCCGTTTCTGGTCGCGAGTGAGATGCTCCCAGGTTTCCATCCGGGCCAGGATGCGTTCCTGTTGTTGGGGGGGCAGGCTCGAGAAGTGCCGCAGGCGCTGCAAGAGCTGCGCCTGCCGCTGCGGCGGGAGCTTCTGGAAGTCCGCATCGTTCTCGAGCGCCTGGCGCTGCTGGTCGGGAGGAAGATCCTTGTAGCGGCGAAGCCAGTCTCCAGCGTGGTTCTTAACGGCGCGTTCGTTCTCCCGCGCCGCTTGCTTTTGTTCCTGTTGTGCCTGTTTTTGCGGCAGCTTTGGTGGCCGGATCTGCCGTCCCACGGCATGCTGGGCAAACACGGGAGCGGCAGTCAGCAACAGAGTTGCCAGTACACCCATCGCGATTTTTGCTTGCCCCAACACCCCCCGCTCTCCTCTCACGGATTCGCTGTCACTTCATTCTGGACCTTTAATTCATCGAGCACGTCGAAATCCGCATACAACTCGTGATTCCACTCCAGGGCCTGAAGATCGCCCACCGCTGTTCCCGGTTCCGCCGGGACACCGGGAACTGGGACGCTGATTGCCAATTTCTCAGCACTACCAGGAAAAAGAATGGCTCGATTGCTGACCACTAATGCACCGGCAACCACTACTACTGCCAAGGAAGCTGCCAGGGCAGGTCTGCGCAGCCAGGGCAGCCATCCGGCTGCCGGGCGCGCGATCTCTTCGCGGATGCGCGCTCCCAGCCGCGTATCGAAGTACGGCCCCGGATCGGGCGCCTGCCATTGGTCGAGCAGCGCCATGGTTTGCCGAAAGCCCTGCAACTTCGCGGCACAGGCGGAGCAGGAGGAAATGTGTGTCTGGACGTCCTCGGTCCCCTTGTCGATATTCATGCCGGCGGCCAGGTCCGGCAACAATTCGCGAACTTGAGTGCAATTCATACCGCTTCCCCTATTTCGTCAAAACAAATTCTTTCAGTTGCTCGCGCAGAGTCTCGTAGGCGCGAAACAGCAGCGACTTGGTCGCAGACTCGCTCAGCTTCATCACGTCGGCGATCTCGCGGTAGTCCATCTGCTGATACTTGTGCATGATAACTGCCATCCGTTGCCGCTCCGGCAACCCCTGAACTTTCTGACGAATGACGGCCATCCGTTCCTGGTGCAAAATCTGCTCTTCCGCCGTTAGGCATCCATCGGCCAGATCTGGCGTCGAGCCCGTTTCCTGATCGGGTTCGTCCAGGCGCAAGGTGTTTTCGGGACGCTCGTGGCGCGTGTCTCGCGCATGGTTCACGGCCAGGTTTGTGGCAATCCGATAGAGCCAGGTGTTAAATTTGGCGCTCGCTTCGTAACTGGCGCGCGAGCGATACACGCGCAGGAACACTTCCTGAGCTAATTCTTCGGCCGCTGCCGGGTTGTGGCACATGCGATACATGAACCCCACCATCTGCCGGCGGTACTTGTGTACGAGGTAGGCGAAAGCCGATTCATCGCCCGTTTTTACTAGCAGCATTACTTCCGCGTCGGAGATGCTATCGGACGGCGTCGTACCGGTGGTCGACTGGGGCACTCCCGCCAACGCCAGCAGTCCGCGGTCGATGGCCACACTGCTCACACCTGCTGAAACCCCAGCGAAGCCAGAAAGTTGCGCGTCTTTGAGTCCAGTAGGTGGGGCAGAAGTGCTTTCTGGTAAGTGAGTTACATGCGGAGCGCCGGGAGTGTCCGAAAGCGGCATGGCGGAAGGGCCTTAATAAAGAGGCTATCCGCACCGGACGACGTGGTCAAGACGCCGGCACGGTGCCGGATGTACGACCGAGTTTGTTAGAATTCCAGTACCGCGTTCTGTGGGCGCTTAACTCAGCGGTAGAGTGCCATCTTCACACGGTGGAAGTCATAGGTTCGAATCCTATAGCGCCCACCACGATTCCCCCTGATACTTCAGAAGAGCAGTCTCACTTGGGACACTGCAGCTACGGAAATGCTGGCACTGGAATGATCGATCCATAGAGGCGCGCCGCTTGGCGACAAGAGCTCTCCATAGAATTTCTTCCCGCTGGGGTTGCCTAACAACTGAACAGATATCGTGTGGGAAGTCTCTCCCGGTGCGAAGTCTACCGTCTGCGAAACGGGCGAGTAATCAATACCCGCCACCGCAGTCCCATCGGCGGTTGCGAACGCTACTGAGGCAGATTGGTCACTTGCGGGATTGAGAGTCAGCGTAAATGTCGCGGAACCGTTCGCGATCTCGGCGTTGCTCACCGAGATCTGGCGGAGTTTCGACCTGTATCGGATTGAACCGAAAAGCGCGGGATGGGCGCCCTCACAGTGCTGTTCGAAGTCCGCAAAGCGAAGTGCTTGACGTTCCCGGGTCGTACGTTGCCTTAAGCACGGTGAATCGTCCGGTTATCTTATTGCAGCCAGATCCTGTTCCAGTGACGAACAGCCATGGAACGCCAGGGTCGGGAAACTCCCGCGCATTTTAATAGTCTCCGGAAACGAGAGGAACACTGTCCGGAGCCGCGAAATCGAGCTCCCAAAAACCGCCGCCGACGTTGTTGATATCGAGAGTTACGCCCCGAAAGAAATTTCGAAAAGCGCCAAACGTGCCGTCACTGCGCGTAATCAAGAGCGGCCCCGGGTGAATGAGATCTCCGGGCTGGCCATACAGGGATAGTGCAGTCAGAGAAACATTAGGATCCAGAATTCTTACAGTGGCGAGCGCGTCTCCAAGGGGCGCGCTGTTCGGCTGGCTCAGCCTTACGTGGAATGTTTTGGTGCCGCGAGCGAGGCGATCGCCGAGCACGGGAATGGCAATTGTTTGAGAAGTGACCTGTGGCTCGAAAGTCACGGTACCCGTCGTTGCTGAGTAGTCCGTACCTTGGGCGCCCGAGCCGTCTTGCGTCGAATATTGAACGGAGACCGGAGCATCGCCCGGCATCGATAACGCAATTGTTAGAAGACCATCATTACTGACGGTATTTCCTTTCAAGACTGTTGCGTTGCCAACAGAAATTCTTGGAACTAACGACATTCGTGAGTTGTAGCGCATCGATCCATAAAGAGCTGGGGGAGCGCCGTCGCAATGCTGCTCGAAGTCGACGGCCAGCCGTTCCACTGTTCCATCGGGAGCGACCACAAGCTCAGAAAGCAGAAAGCGTCCAGCAGTCGTATTGCAACCGGAATAGCCGACTACGTCGAATCTGGGCCTGGTGGGTGTTGCAAAGCGCTGAGCACCTTCGTACTCTCCGTTTGTGAATTTCAGGCCGGTTGGGGGTCCGAAGGTCAAGTTCCACCGTGAACTGAAATCTGGAGTATGGAATTCAACGGAGATGCCGGTGTCAAAAGCCCGTAGAGTGAACGTTCCGTCAGCAGGAGTAAAAGCTTGTTGCTTACCTTGAACCAACCGGGTCTCCGGGTTGGCTGTTCACATAAAGGAGTGTCTGGGCTGGAGCGGGCATTTGTTTTTGCGCAGCAGCCGTGAGCGCCGCCGCGATAACCAATGGCCCGGTGAGTAACCTTTTCGGCGGCTTCATGGCGAACTCTTCACTCGTCGTGGACCCAAATCTCGAGATACCACCGGAACTTAGCAGCGTTCTCTTAGAGACGCTGACAACGCGAAAGTATCCGAATGCTAGCACGAAGCCGGCAGAGGAAGGTTTCCTTACTTGAGACCCTCGCTAGGACTATGGATGTCCCACAAGCGATTTGCAGCAAATGAGAATCCATCAAATGCTAAGATTTCGTCAAATGCCCCCTAGGCGCAGAACGAAGAAAGTGGTGCGTACAGCCGCTAAGCCGGGTCGTGCCCGCAAGGCTGACCATCGTGACGGCACGGAACTGGTCATCATCACGGGCATGAGCGGTTCGGGGAAAGCTTCGGCGCTGAAGGCGTTCGAGGACCTCGGTTACTACTGCGTCGATAACCTGCCGGTCGATCTGATTCCACGCTTTGCCGAACTTGCGCTACAGTCCGGAGAAATTCCGCGCACCGCGCTAGTCGTCGACGTGCGCGAGGGATCGCAGTTGGAGCGATTGCCTGCGATTCTGAAACCCATCAAGCGGATGATTTCGACGCGGGTCATTTTCCTCGAGGCGAGCGACGCCTCATTGCTGCGACGCTTCAGCGAAACGCGGCGGCCGCATCCTCTCGGTACCGACACCACAGTGAAGGCTTCGCTGACGGCGGAGAGACGGCACTTGCGGTCCCTGCGCGCGCTGGCGGACATGGTCATCGACACTTCGAAGTTCAATGTCCACGAATTGCGCTCGCACCTGACCGATCGCTTCAAGCAGCAATCGGGCGGACATCACACGATCCTGGTTTCGTGTGTGAGCTTTGGATACCGGCACGGAGTGCCCGGCGATGCTGATCTGGCATTCGATGTGCGTTTTCTCCCGAATCCTCATTTTGTGCCGGAGTTTCGGCCGCTGACCGGAAGGCATCCGCGGGTTACTAAGTACATCGGGTCGTTTCCGCAGACGCAGGAATTCATCAGCCGGATTTCGAATCTGCTGGTGTACTTGCTGCCGCACTACATCCGGGAAGGGAAGAGCTATCTCACCGTCAGCTTCGGATGCACGGGCGGACAACATCGCTCGGTGATGATCGCGGAAGAGGTCGGCAAGCGGCTACGCAAGGCGGCATATAAGGTCAAGGTCACACACCGGGATATGCCGAAGTAAAGCCCGCCGCTGTGCGTTTCCTTGCTGATGCAGGTTGCTTGACCTCATGACATCATCGGGCTCAAAATTTTAAATATTGCGTGAAGATGAAGCCGGGTAACTCCGGCGGAGGGAAGGGACCTCAGTTAAAGACGGACGCAAGAAGCAACGAAGGACATGGGGAATGACGATGAGTCTAGCCACCCCGAGTTGTGTTCAGAAGTTGCAGGCGGCGTCACACATAACATCGTGAGCCTTTTCCGCGGAAGTCTGCAATCAAAACAATGGCGCAATATCGTAGCGGTAAACCACTGCGCCACCCAAGTCAGAGTTTTTCAGCAGACTGTAAAGCCAAAAGCCCGTATAGAATTGGGGTTCACACGCATGGCAACCATCTTACCGGCGGGCGCGACCGAGGGACAGGCCCCGGAAGATCCCACCCACCAATTGGCGCGGCTTCTGCGTTACTTGCTCTCCTATCTTTGGCAGTTCTTGCCCGCCGTGCTCCTTATGGCGATGGTGGGATTGCTGGATGCGTTTCGCCTGCTGTTGATCGGTCCGATCTTTGACCGTGTACTGAATCCCGCTGCGCAAAGCAAACCAATCCGGTTGTTTGTTCTGCCGGGCACGGATCGAACGCTGTTCCTGCAGGATTTGGTTCCCTCGCATTTTCACAATCCCTGGACCGTCGTGGCTTTTGCATTCGTGGGCGCTACCGTGCTCAAGGGGGTTTTCGACTACGTGGGGACGTATCTGGTGAATTACGCCGGTTTCGGGATGGTGACTGACTTGCGCGACGATCTCTACAACAGCATCTTGCGCCGCTCGTCCGCGTTCTTTTCCAAGCACACTACCGGCACTCTCATCTCGACCATCGTGAACGACATTGAGAAGGTGCAGTCCGCCATGTCGAGCGTCATGGCGGAATTTCTGCAGCAGTTCTTTACGTTTCTGTTTACGGCGGCGGTGGTCGTTCTGATTGGGAAACAGATGGCTTGGGTGCTGCTGCTATTCGTGCCGGTCATTCTTTATTCGTCGAGGAAGATCGGCCGGCAAGTGCGGAGCACGACGCGGAGCGGCCAGGACAAGCTGGCTGAGGTCCAGAACATCCTGCACGAGACCATCACCGGGAACCGGATCGTGAAGGCGTTTGGGATGGAGTCCTGGGAAGCGGGGCGCTATCGGAAAGCGGCGCAAAGATTTTTCCGCGCTAACCTGCGGTCGGTGGCGGCGGCGGCGGTCAGCTCGCCGTTGATGGATATCATCGGAGCGGTTGCGATTGCATTACTGCTGCTGCTCGGTCGCGACCAGATCAACAAAGGCTTCTTCACGCCCGGTACGTTTCTTGCTTTCATCATCGCGGTCTTCAAGCTCTACGATCCGGTGCGGAAGTTTGCGCTGTTTAATAACAGCTTCCAACAGGCGCTGGGAGCTTCCTCAGAGATTTTTCGCTTCATCGATATCCAAGATGAAGTGCGCGAAAAACCAGAAGCGAAGCGGATGCCGAAATTCACGGGGGCCATCCGGTTCGAGGAGGTCTCATTCTCGTACCAAAGCGGGGAGGGCTCGCGTGACGTTTTACACGGGATCAACTTGGAAGTGCAGGCGGGAGAAGTGCTGGCGGTGGTCGGATCGAGCGGCGCGGGAAAGAGCACGCTGGTGCATCTGATCCCGCGCTTTTTTGACGCTAGCGGCGGGCGCATCTTGATCGACGGCAACGACGTGCGCGACGTTACTCTGGCGTCGCTGCGATCGCAGATTGGCATTGTGACGCAGGAGACGGTGCTGTTCAATGACACCGTCCGTAACAACATCGCTTATGGCCAGCCGCATGTTTCGCAGAAGCAAGTGGAGGCGGCGGCGCGCGCGGCGCTGGCTCACGAGTTTATCCTTGGCCTATCCGAGGGGTACCAGACGGTAATCGGAGAGCGCGGAGTGCGGTTGTCCGGCGGGGAGCGACAGCGGATTGCCATTGCGCGCGCGATCCTGAAAAACGCGCCCATCCTGATCCTGGACGAAGCGACTTCGGCGCTCGACAGCGAATCGGAGTCTCTGGTGCAGTCGGCTCTGCAAAATCTGATGAGCGGGCGTACTGTATTGGTAATCGCGCATCGGCTCTCCACGGTGCGCCGCGCGGACCGCATCGTGGTGCTGGAGAATGGCACCATCAGCGATATGGGCGCGCACGAAGAACTCATGCAAAAGTTGGGCACCTACCGGCGGCTTTACGAGTTGCAGTTCGCGGAGGCGGACGCGCCGAAAGTCAATGGTTAGTGATTAGTGATTGGTGATCATGCCGCTTCGTTCCATGACGGGTTTCGCGCAGGTCAAAGGACAGGTGAACGCCGGCCTGGCGTTTGCGCTGGCGTTGAAGTCGGTCAATCATCGTTTTCTCGACTTGCATTTCCGGTTGCCGTCGGACGCGGATGCTCTGGAGATGAAGCTGCGCCGGCTGCTGAAAGAAAAGATGGCTCGCGGCCATGTGGAGGTAACGCTTAGTCTAGAGTACGCGGGCAGCAATGGTGTCGCGCTCAACCGCCAATTGGTAGGCAGCTACGTACAAGCCTTTCGGGCGGCGGCCGATGAATTTGGCGTCAGCGGAGAGCCTGATTTGAATGTGGTGTTGCGCATGCCGGGCGCGATGGAGTCGGCTGCAGAGAAGTCCGGCGAAGAACTGGAAGCGGCGGTGCTGGCGCGGGTCGAAGAGGCGCTGGCCAAACTGAACCAGATGCGCGAGGAGGAAGGCCAGGGCATCGAGACAGAATTGCGCGAACGAATGGGTCATTTGTCCAAGGCGGGGACGGGAATGGAAGGGCATCGGAACGCCATCCTGCGGGGCTATTCCGAACGCTTGCAGGCGCGCATGCAGGAGATGCTGGGGGGACAGGTCGACAAGGAACGCATTCTTCAGGAGGCTGCGGTGCTCGTTGACCGCAGCGATATTCAGGAAGAGCTGGTTCGCCTGAATACGCACGTCAAACATTTTGTTGGACTGCTCGATCAAGGCGGCGAAGTCGGCAAAAAACTGGACTTCCTGCTGCAGGAGATGAACCGCGAGGCGAATACGCTGCTATCGAAGACCTCTGGGCTCGCGGGAGAGGCGTTAAAGATTACGGAGATGGGCCTGCTGATGAAGGCCGAGATCGAGAAATCTCGCGAGCAGGTGCAAAACCTGGAATGAGCATTGTCTATATCGTTTCGGCGCCGTCGGGCTCGGGCAAGTCCACGCTGGTCAATGAACTGTTCAAAGTCGTGAAGCACCTGGATTTCTCCATTTCCTACACCACGCGGCCGCCGCGCGGCAGCGAGCAGAATGGAAAAGAATACTTCTTTGTTACCAAAGAGCAGTTCGAGGCCATGATCAAGGCCGATGAATTCCTGGAGTACGCTAACGTATTCGGATACTACTACGGCACCGCGAAGAGGTTCTTGCGCGACGCCGAGGCGAGGGGGAACGATCTGTTGCTCGACATCGATGTTCAGGGCGCGCAGCAAGTCAAGAAGAGCATCCCCGACGCAGCCAGCATTTTCATTCTTCCGCCCGATCGGGAGAAACTGGAGTGGCGGCTGCGAAACCGGGGGTTGGATTCGGAAGAGGTAATTCGACGCCGGTTGGACACTGCCCGGCGGGAGATTGAGAATTACCCCAAATACGACTATATACTGGTAAATGAGAGGCTCGAGCGTGCAACGGACGAATTGAAGGCCATCGTGCTGGCGGAACGGATCGGGCGTTCTGGGGCCAAGCCTTCGCCGGAGGAGTTGCGGCTCCTGGAGATCGCGCGATCGTGCTGTCTTGACCAGGCGCGTGAGCGGGTTCGGCCAATTCTGGAATCGTTCGGAGCTCTGGGCGGGTTGGACGCTAAGTGATTTAGCTCTTGTGGGGGAGAAGAGTATGAAACTGATGGACGGGTTCGACAGCAACTATCGCTACATTCTGGTAGCAGCACGGCGGGCACGGCAACTGCAAGGCGGCGCCCCGCCGGTCATAGAAACCATTTCGCGCAAACCCTGCCGGATCGCACAGGATGAGATCAGAGCGGGCAAGGTGAAATGGCTGATTCCGGAGATTCCGAAGTCGGCCGTGGACGCTGCCACCGAAACTCTGGATAAGGCATTCTTGCCGGACGCGTAGGGAATGACTCGCCGGGATGTCCCGGCGTGTGTTTGGGCCGCCAGAGCGTCCGACTTGAAACCGGTTTGCCTGCTGCGGCATCAAGTTGTATAGGCGCGGCAATTTTAGACAATGGCCGCTCGCCTTTTCTCGCCATGAAAATTGCTCTGGGGGTCTCCGGGGGGATTGCAGCATATAAGTCGGCGGAGATTGTCCGCCTGCTGCAGGACCGCGGGGTACGCGTGCAGGTCATCATGACTCGCGCTGCGCAGGAGTTTGTTCGTCCTCTTCCCTTCGCGGCACTGTCTGGAGAAAAAGTCATCACCGACCTGTTTGGATCGGAAGATCAGCAGGCGAACGTCGAATCTGCGATTGAACATATTGCAGTTGCGCAGGCGATCGACGCACTGCTGGTCGCCCCTGCGACGGCCGATGTCATCGGGCGCTTCGCGCAGGGTATCGCAAATGACTTCCTCACGACTCTCTACCTCGCGACTACCGCGCCGGTCGTGGTAGCTCCGGCGATGAACGTTAACATGTGGAACCATCCGGCTACACAGGCGAACCTTGAGATTCTGCGCACGCGCGGCGTGCGCATCGTCGAACCCGACAGCGGATATCTGGCGTGCGGCATGATCGGTCCCGGCAGATTGGCCGAGAACGAAGCGATCGTCACAGCGGTGCTGGAAGTACTGGGTGCGTCGCAGGATATGGCGGGCGAGACAGTTCTCGTAACGGCGGGTCCGACGCGGGAGAAGATCGATCCGGTGCGCTACCTCACCAACCGTTCGAGTGGGCGGATGGGATATGCCATCGCCGAGGCGGCCTTGCGGCGCGGCGCGCGGGTTCTGCTGGTAAGCGGACCGGCAGCGATTCCGCCTCCAGGTGCAGCGGAGTTGACGCGTGTCGAAACCGCCGAAGAGATGCGCTCGGCAGTCATAAAATTGTTTCCCGAGAGCACGGTGGTGATCAAGACCGCTGCGGTGGCCGATTACCGGCCCAAGGTAGCGGCCGGGCAGAAGATCAAACGCAAGGGGCCCATAACGTTGGAACTGGAGCCGACGGCCGATATTTTGACGGAGCTGGCGCGACACAAGAGTTCGCAGATCATCGTCGGATTTGCGGCGGAAACAGAAAACGTTCTGGAGAATGCCCGCAAGAAGCTGACCTCGAAGTCGCTTGATGCGATCGTGGTGAACGATGTTTCCCGCGAGGGCGTGGGCTTCGATTCCGATCGCAATGCCGTCACCATCATCTCGCACGACGAAGTGGTCGAGGTGCCCGAAACCTCGAAATGGGAGGTCGCGCAGCGTGTGCTTGACCAGGTGGTGAAGCTGCGCAAACGGAGCAGAGTCGCTTCCAGGTAGGAGATCCTTTGAAAACTTATTCTTGTGGTGCGATCGTACTGGCGCTCGCGGGTGTTTCTTTGTGCCAGCAGGCTACCTTGCCGGTCCCGGTCGAACAAGAGCCGCATCATCATGTTGTGCTGAAGAATGATTCGGTGCTCGTCACGCATGTTGTGATTCCGCCGGGCGAGGTTACGCTGTATCACACGCACTCTTATGATCGGGCAGCCATTCATCTCACCAACAACATGGTCACGTTTCAGCAGCCGAATCAGGCCGAGAGTGAACAGATGCCGGCCAAGGTCGGCGAAATTTCGGCGTCCACACGGAAGGGCGACCCGTTGACGCACAGAGTCCGCAACGCCAGTTCCACACCGTTTGAGGTGATTGACGTCGAGTTTCTGCAGCGGCCGGCTCAACCTTCCACGGCATTGGCTGGGACGGTCGCTGCGGAGAATCGCAGCGCGCGGGTTTACAACTGGGTGCTGGCGCCGGGTGCGAGTTCGGCGCAGCACACACATGAGCGTCCCTATTTAGTTATTGCGGTCAATACAGTGCAGTTGAAGATGACTGGGCCTGACGGGAAGTCCTCCACTCACGAAGTGAAGGCCGGGGATTTTCACTGGGTAGATTCCAAGGTCACGCACACGCTGGCCAATGATGGGGCGACCGAAGGTCAGATCGTAGAGCTTGAACTGAAATAGCGGCTGCGTTGGACGCTTCAGGCATTCGCGGGCGGGCGCGCCCGCGCGACACTCAAACCAGATCATTCTACGTTTGCTATTCTTATCCGCAATGCCGCGCACTCTGGACCCTGAGCTTCGCAAAGCGCTCGCCGACCGAATCCGCTTCTACAACGAATTGGGCGTTTACGACTTCTACCGGCGGGATGCGTCGGGTTTGGTGTCATCGGTGAGCCTTGTAGCAGAACTTGAGGTCGAACAGAATCAACCGGAGTCGGGAGACGAGATGAGTCCACGCAAGACCGCGGCGGTTGCCATGCCGGTTGCGATTGAAGAAAACATCTTCGAGGTGATTGCGGCGAAGCCCGAGCAGGGCGTGAACGACCCGGCGGGGGCGTTGAAGGTCATCCGCGAAGATCTGGGCGACTGCACGCGCTGCGTTCTCCACAAACAGGGACGGAAGCAGATCGTGTTTGGCGTGGGGAATTCTCGTGCGGAGCTGATGTTTGTCGGCGAAGGGCCGGGCGCGGATGAAGACGAGCAGGGTGAGCCGTTCGTGGGGCGTGCCGGGCAGTTGCTGAACAATATGATCAAGGCGATGGGAATCACGCGCGAGCAGGTGTACATCGCGAATATTGTGAAGTGCCGTCCGCCAGGAAATCGCACGCCCGAGCGTGACGAGTGCGAGACGTGTTCTCCGTTCCTGATGCGGCAGATTGCGGTGATCAAACCGAAAGTCGTGGTGGCGCTGGGCGCGGTGGCAGCGAAAACGTTGCTTGCGATGAACGCTTCGATGATGCAACTGCGCGGACGCTTCTACGACTTCAAGCCGGCGGGGGTGCGCGACCCTAACTGGGATGGATGCAAGCTGGCGGTGACGTATCATCCGGCGTTTCTGTTGCGCGATCCGCGGCAAAAGGGCGAGGCATGGAAGGATTTGCAGATGGTGATGCGGGAGTTGGGGCTGAAGGCACCGAAAGCAACGTCGTAAAGGCGGAAGTCCAGTCTTGGATCAATTGTTCTGCGATCTCTTGTAGATCCACCAATCGGCTAGCCAACCGACGGCGAAGTACCACGCGCCTATCAGCAGTGGCATCGAGGCCATGAAAGTTGAAACCTCGTCCCTTCTCCCAAGAACGCGGACCACCAACTTCCCTAAGATGAAAGCAGGAGCTGCGGAGAGCACGAGCAACTCGGCAATTAGTCCGGGTTCGACCGAAGCGAATCCGGGGTCCCGTTCGACGCAGTTAACGTTTGCGTCTGTGCAAGGCGTTGCGGCTTGCGGGTGCAAGTTTAGTGGATCTCGATCCAGCCGGATGGATGACCACCAAAAGATCGACCGGGATTCTTATGCCCTTCCCGATTTATGCGCACAGATTCGTAGCTCCCCAGTGCAAAGAGCAGAAGCCCAAGGCCAGGCAGAATCAACCTCCAGCGAAATCGCATATATCCTAATTAGACACCGTATGCCCCTCTTCTGCGACGTCGCTCTCCCTGTGCCGCTGGACATCGCCTTCACCTACGCTATTCCAGCGGGCATGGAGCCGGTCGTGGGCGGACGCGTGCTGGTGCCGTTCCGGCAGCAGCGCATGTCGGGGATCGCCGTTCAGCTGCATGATCGTCCGCCGACGGTGAAAACCAAGAAAGTTCTCGAAGCGCTCGACCTCGCGCCTGTTCTCGATGAACAACTGCTGAAACTTGGGAAGTGGATTGCGGATTACTATCTTGCGCCGCTGGGCGAGGTGTTTCGGACTATGTTGCCGCTGTCGGCGGAGTTCAAGCGGGCGATTACTTATCGCATCACCGACGACGGGCAGATGGCGCTGCATCTGGCGGGGATGTCGGGATCTCCGGCGCGGTCGCGGCGGACACCGGAGGAGCAGTTGGTCGAGTTTCGAGTGCTTGATTATTTGGCGGAACGGGAGAGTGTGCGGGAAGAGAGTTTGCGTGCGGCAACTCGCGTCTCGAAGGCGCTGCTGTCCGGGATGGTGCGTAAGAAGTGGATTGCTCGGGAGGATGTGTCGGCGGCTCGGGATGCGGCGCGGACCGTCAAGGTTGCGGTGCTGCTGGGGGCGGAGGCTTCGCCTCCGCTGGACGGGTCGGAGACCCGTCCCCACTCGGGTAAGCTCAATGACAATCAGCGCGCGCTCATTGCTGCGCTGGCTGCTTCGGGGGGCAAAGTGCCTGTGGAGGCTTTGCGCAGGCTGGAAGTTCCTCGTACTACGCTGAGTACGCTTGTGCGGCGGGGGCTGATCGAACTGCATGACGAGTCGCAGGATTTCGCGGTCTCACGAATCAAGCTTCGGAGGGCGGCGATCGAATTCGAACTTAGTTCGATACAGAAAGAAGCGCTGCGGAAGATTCACGACGCTGTAGAAGCAGCTAGGTTCACGGGGATCCTGCTGCACGGCGTGACTGGATCGGGAAAAACGGCGGTCTATCTCGCGGCGATGCGCGAGGTGCTCGAGCAGGGGAAGTCTTCGATCCTGCTAGTTCCTGAAATTGGTTTGACTCCGGCTGTCGCGGCCGACCTGCACCAGGCGTTTGGAGATGAAGTGGCGATTCTGCATTCGGCGCTGACGGATGCAGAGCGGGCCGAGCAGTGGCATCGCATCAAGCGCGGAGAGGCACGGGTCGTGGTCGGTACGCGGTCGGCAGTGTTTGCGCCGGTGAGCGATCTGGCGTTGATCATTGTCGATGAAGAGCAGGATTCCTCCTACAAGCAGGAAGAGACGCCGCGTTATCACGCGCGTGACGTCGCGGTGATGCGGGCGAAGATGGCGGGGGCGGTGGTGGTGCTGGGCTCGGCGACGCCGTCGCTGGAGTCGTATTACAACGCAAAAAAGAACAGGTATTCGCTGCTAGAGTTGCCGGATCGCGTCGAGCAGCGTCCGCTGCCCGAGGTTGAGATTCTCGACATGCGGCAGGAGTTTCAGGAAACCGGACAGGAACAGGTGATCTCGCGCAAGCTGGCGGAAGAGATTCGCGAGCGGCTGGAGAAGAAAGAGCAGGTGATGGTGCTGCTCAACCGGCGCGGGTATTCGCCGGTTGTTCTGTGCCGCGCTTGCGGAAAGACGCTGCAGTGCAAGAACTGCGCGGTTTCGATGACGCACCACAAGCGCGAACGAAAAATGGAATGCCATTATTGTGGGCATGTGGCGCACATCCCCGAAAAATGCGGGCATTGTGGCAGCGAGTACGTGTACTTCGTCGGAACGGGGTCGGAGAAGCTGGAGGACCTCCTGCACGGGATGTTTCCACAAGCGCGCATCGGTCGGCTTGATCGTGATACCGTCCGAGGACGCGACGACTTCGAGCGCGCTCTGAACGCGCTGAACGAAGGCGAGCTCGACATGCTGGTGGGTACGCAGATGATTGCCAAGGGCCACGACATCCACGGCGTGACGCTGGTGGGAGTGGTCGGAGCCGACATGGCGCTGAGTCTGCCGGATTTTCGAGCGGCGGAGAGAACGTTTCAGCTGCTGACGCAGGTGGCGGGGCGCGCAGGCCGCGGGCAGTCACCGGGGAAAGTGGTTCTGCAAACTTACTTTCCGGATCACTATGCGGTGCAGTTTGCGGCTCGGCACGATTTCACTGGTTTCTATGACAAGGAACTTCAGTTCCGCGCCTGGATGCACTATCCGCCGTACAACGCGATTGCGAATGTGCTGATCCGGAGCGAAAAGCTGGACGAGGCGCTGACCTGGTCGGGCGAACTGGGACGATGGTTTGAGAAGACGCGGCATGAGGGCATTCGTGTGCTCGGTCCGGCAGCCGCGCCGATTGTCCGGCTGAAGCGCGATTACCGGTATCACTTTATTTTGAAGTCTTCGAGCCGCGAGAAGATGAATACGCTGCTGCGAGCGATGCTTGCGGAAGCGGCTGCGCGGAAGATTCCGCGGACGCAAGTGATCGTGGATGTGGATGCGGTGTGGTTGATGTGAGGCGCTGCGAGCTACGAGCTTCGGGCAAGGACTCCAGCTACTTGCGGTGCAGAAAGCGATGGGCTTTGTATCTCAACCACTGAAGATCCTGCCGAACCTCCTGCCGTACGTCGGACCAGCCATCGCTCCGTGGGTATGGCGTTATCGGTTCGCGTGTGAAGGTGAGAAACAGCATCAACATTCCGAACAACGCGACCCAACGGCGGCGCCCGGAGACTGCGGGATTGGCCGGAACTGCCGGATGCCGACTGGTCATCGACAGAACGACTGCCCAAAGCAACCAACCGCTCCAGAAGTAGTACCCAAGCAGAACTAATGCGAGCACTGTCAGGACCGACACCAGACGGTGCTGGCGGGGCCAGAGTGAGAATAGGATATGGCCGCCGTCGAGTTGTCCGCCAGGCAGCAGGTTCAAAGCAGTGGCAAACAATCCTACCCAGGCCGCCACAGCGATCGGGTGCAAACAGAGTCCGGAAACAGGACCTGGGACGCGCAGCAGGCGGGCAGCGAGGTTAAATATGAGAGGAAATCCAAGCTGCGCACGGGGAACATCCGAAACCACTCCTGGCTGCGAACCGGCGACGCCTACTAACAGTGCGATGCATGCAGGAATAAACCCTGCGATTGGTCCGGCAATACCGATATCGAAAAGAGCGGCTCGCGACGGAATGGAGCTCTTGATGCGAATGAATGCGCCGAGTGTACCGATGAGGCTGGGAAACGGCACGAAGTAGGGCAAGGTCGCGTATACACGATAGTGGCGGGCGTAGAGGTAGTGTCCCATCTCGTGCGCCATCAGGATGAACATCAGTGTCAAGGAGAATGGAAGGCCGGTCAGCAACTCGGAAGGATGCGTCAACGCGCTAAGGGCGAACAGTGGGGGACTGTCGTCGCTCATCCAAAAAGCTGGCTGCCGGTGCTCGAAATTGAATGCGATACGGGATCCCACTATCGTCGTGCTGACAAAGGTCGCCAAAAGCAACATGATGTGGATCCACAGCCGGCGAGGCGGGGGCTGGATGATCCAGACTTCGTGGGGATGGTCGAGTTCAAGTGGGCCCGGAAATGTGGGTTGGGACATACGGTCGCAGGAGCGGAATCATCGGCGGAAGAAGCGCTGGCTTCTAGATCCTGGCTTCTAGCTTGTAGCAATCGTTTGCGAGAAGCCCAACCGCTGCTTTTTAGTCGATCGACTGCAATTCCTTGCCGGGCTTGAAGCGCACGGCTTTGCCGGGCGGAATGGAAACTTCGGCGCCGGTGCGCGGGTTGCGTCCGATGCCGGTTTTGCGCGGACGCACGTTGAACACGCCGAATCCGCGCAGTTCGATGCGGTCTCCGGTGGAGAGCGCCTTCTTCATGCTCTCGAAAACGGTCTCGACTGCGAGCTCCGCCTTGGTTTTGGTGATCCCGGTGCGGTTCACCACTTCATTGATGATGTCGAGCTTAATCACGGGCGTCTCCGGGAGTGGAAAATTGTCTCAAGTGATTGATGCTAAGGGGGATAGGGCGGATTGTCAACTCTGCCTGTTGTCCCGTAAGATGACAGCACACCAGCCGAGGCATTTGTAATTGGTAATTTGTAATTTGTGATTGGAACCGTGTCCGCGTTTCCGGTTTCGATCCCCGCGTAAAATTACCAATTACAAATTACAAATTACAAATCCAATCAAATCTTTCGAGGAATCGATGATCAAGAGTGACCGCTGGATCCGCCGCATGGCGCAAGAGCACGACATGATTAACCCCTATTCCGAAAAGCAGGTGAGCCAGGGGGTGATTTCCTACGGCGTCTCCAGCTACGGATACGACCTGCGCGTGTCGGACGAATTCAAGATTTTCACCAACGTGAACAGCACGATCGTCGATCCGAAGAATTTTGACGAGCGTTCGTTCGTGACCGTGAATTCCGACGTCGCGATCGTGCCGCCGAATTCGTTTGCGCTGGCGCGGTCGGTCGAATACTTCAAGATTCCGCGCGACGTGCTGACGATCTGCGTGGGCAAGTCCACTTATGCGCGCTGCGGGATCATCGTCAACGTAACGCCGTTCGAGCCGGAGTGGGAAGGCTTCGTAACGCTCGAAATCTCAAACACCACGCCCCTGCCCGCCAAGATCTACGCCAACGAAGGCCTGTGCCAGATTCTTTTCTTCCAGTCGGATGAGGTTTGCGAGGTGAGCTACAAAGACCGGAAGGGGAAATATCAGGCACAGAAGGGGATTGTGCTGCCGAAACTTTAGGAGAGGCGGTCAGCACTCAGCCGTCAGCATTCAGCAGGCAGCTAGTGCGAACTTCGACCGGAGCAAGACAGACAGCAGTTCCGGAAGCAATCACGTGGACTCCGGCGTCAGATACCAGTGTGGGTGGCGCCTTTCTAGCACCACAAACGGAGTGTCATGCTCGTACGTTTGCTATTCGCCATCGCCGGTCTAAGCTTGCTGTCACCCTCTCAACCGGTCGAAAACCGAGATTCCAAGCTGTGTAGAGTCACGTTGCTGCCCGGTTACCAGCAACGGGAGGGCAGGAGCCTCGATTCGACAACCGGGCTCATATGGAAAGAAGGTGGACTCAGAATTGATTACGATATCGGGAGAATGGCTGGAGTTTACACCGACTGCGTCGTGCGATTGGTCCAGAGGTGAAGAGTGGCGCAAGAAGCGAGTGATAAATGGGCAAGAAGCTGTGTTTGTTTTCACGGCGTCAAGACGGTTGGTAGTTTCATTTCCGCCATCGCACGCCAATTTCTACGCCACCGTACGGGATGAGAGCGATATGGCCGATATGCTATTTATGCTCGTTATGTTTGAAGAACCCACGTTTGAAGAACCCACGATTGAAGGCACCAATAAGTGAATTCGTCACGAATCTGAAACAGATAACCTCAGACGGTTCCTACCGCTTCCCGTTCTCGCCTTCCTTGAACATGTACTTGATCGCCGGCTTGTAGATCATCAGGTTAGGCGCGCCGATGCGGTTGAGTTTGATGCAGCTCTTGTCGTACCACTCGATGTAGCCGTGGACTTCCTCGCCGTCGCGCAGCACCACGACCATGGGGGTCTTGGTCTGCATCTGCTTTTGGTAGTAGAAGTTTTCGGCGTTGGTCTGCTCGGTGGGGGCGCCGGTCTTTTTGGCCGGGCCGGGGGGGCGATCTCGGCGTTCTGCGGGCAGATGCTTGTGTCCGTGGTTGTTGTGATCAGTCCGGCTGAGAGATGGACGAATCAGCTTGCGATTCGCAAAGCCTTCCTGATCGGCGGATTGTTCGGCTGGTACAGGGTCGAGGGTTTCTTTCATATCGCAACCACCTGCGCGTAGGGCGGCAGAATATGCCACAACACAACAGCCTGTGACTGTGGGTACTGGGGTGTGACTTGACGGTACGGTATCACAGCAAACCAAGGATGACAATGATTCTGGAGGCTCAAAGGGTGTTATCCGGCTCGAATTGAGACAGTCCGGGGGGGAGATGACCTTGGCGCGATTGTGAACAATCTGATTCTGGGCGGGCGCAGAGCCGAATAAAAGTATGGTAGAGACGCGGCTTGCCGCGTCTCTACTAGAAATCGATCGACCGAAGGGGCATCTCACCCTTTCACCTGATCGCTCGCACCCCCTCTACGAAGGGCGTTCCAGCGCCGTGGCAAAAGCGACGAGCGACAGGGATCGCAGCAGGTTGCGGCGCATTCCTCGTTCGAGTTCTCCCAGGCCTTGGGCGGCGCGGTTGATCCAGGCGAAGTCGGCGGATTCGGAGAGCTTTTTGAGTTCACCCAGGATGTCGGTGTTACGCACCAGTCGCGGCGTGTTGGATTCGAGAAACATCAGGTCTTCGAGCAGCGAGTAGAGTGTGCGGAGAAGGTTGTCGATTTTCTCGCGGCCTTCGCCGCCGGGACGAAAACCCTCCGTCATCTTGAATAATTCGGTGTGCTCGCCGGCCCGCAGAGCCGAGTTCAGCAGGATCAGCGCCTGGCTGCGGGCGGTGGTGTAGGTCTTCAGATCGAACGATAACGCGCGGCCGATCGCTCCTTCACTCAAACGGGCAACCAGCGCTTGCTCGCGTGGATTCCAGTCCGGGCGGCGTTTCGCCAGCAGGCTTTCAATTTCTTCTGTGCCTACCGCGCCCAAGGCGAAGGTTACGGAGCGGGAACGGATAGTTGGCAGCAGTTCGCCGGGATTGTCCGCAAGCAGAAAGATCGTTGCGAATTCGGGCGGCTCTTCGAGGACTTTCAGCAACGAGTTGGCCGCTTCTTTCATGAAGGCGGAGTCGGTGAAGATATAGACGCGTTCGCGGGCTTCGGCCGGACGGAAGTAGATGTTACCGATCAGGTGGCGGACCTGATCAACCTTGATCATCATCTGCGGGGGATCGGGCGGGATGACGAGGACGTCGGGATGGGTCTGCACCAAGATGCGAGTTTCTTTTTTGTCGGCATCGCGCAGGCCGTCGCGGGCCTCGACGGCCTCCGCGAATCGCGCGTCGAGGTCTTCCGCCTGGGCGATGCGGTTGCAGTTCACGCAGCGTCCGCAGAAGTCGGGGAGACCGTCGGTCACCGGCTGCTCCAGACAGTTCAGTGCGCGGGTCAGCATTAGGGCGAGAGTGTACTTGCCGGATCCGTGAGCGCCGGAAAGAATTACGGCGTGCGGGAAGCGCCCGCGCGCAAGCATCTCGCGCAAGGCATGTACGGTTTCCGCGTTACCGAGAAAATCGGAAAAGGGCATAGTATGCGATCACAAACGGCATCAAACTGTAGCAACGTTACATTGCCCGACGCGCCGAGGGCGAGACGCCCTCGGGACTGCCGGCAGGATGCCGGCGCTACCCGGTTCCCAGCTCGAAGCGCTCGACGCGCTACTAGAGCTTCAGTTTCTTCCGCACCAACTCCATGATAACTGCATGTGTCTCACGCGGCGTGCCGCGGGCATCGATTACGTGCATGCGCTGGGGTTCGCGGGCGGCGATGGCGAGGTAGGCGTTGCGCACGCGCCCGAAAAATGCTCGGTTCTCCTGTTCAAATCGATTCTCGTCTTTGTCGGGACGCCGGTTCTTATGTTGGCGATTGCGTCGGCGGGCGCGTTCGACCGTCAGGTTGACATCGTTGTCGAGCAGGATGGTCAGGTCGGGCTGAAGATTTCCGCACAGCGCCTCGTGCAGTTGCAATACCGGCTTCGATCCCAGCTTGCGGCCGCCGCCCTGGTAGGCTTCGGTGGAGTCGGTGAAGCGGTCGCAGAGGACGACGCGTCCCTCGGACAGCGCGGGAAGAATTACCTCGTGAATATGTTGTGCGCGCGAGGCGAACATCAGGGCCATTTCGGCGTAGGGAGACAGGCCGGAGGTTGCCGAGTGGAGCAGGACGTCGCGAATCTTTTCGCCGGTGGCAGTGCCGCCCGGCTCGCGGGTGATGATCACGGAAACGCCTCGGGCACGGAGTCCGCGCGCGAGCTTGGCGATTTGCGTGCTCTTGCCACTGCCGTCCAGGCCTTCAAAAGTGATGAATTTTCCACGCGCTGACACGTCGGGAATGATAGCAGGCAGAAGGCGGCCTCAGGACAGTGAGCCGCCGGCACGGGCTTCACGCTGCCTGCTTCTGCTCAATTCCTTCGAAGAGATCGGTTTCTATCGGAGCCGGGCCGGGCACGATGCTGGCAGCAAGATGAAAGAGCTCCGGATTTCCGAACTTTGCGACGTGCGCGTCGAAGGTCAGAAACACAGGCGCTTGAGTAGCGTGCGCATGAAATGCGGCGATCTTCGTTTCCAGGTATCTTCCAATTTCGATGCGCGTGGTGAACGGTGGCAGGGAGATAGGTTGGCGGTCCGGCAACGGAGCGGGCGCGGTCGAATAGTAAAGCTTGTGTACGCGGTGGGGAAGCAGACCGGCCCCCAGTTGATCGGGAAAACGGTTGTTGCGTCCCGCCCAGTGAAAGGCCAGGGTCGCGAAGACCGACGCCATCGAATGGTCGGTGTGGCCGGTAATCATGCCCTCCGGGCCCATCGAGAGCATGATGTGCGGGCGGAATTCACGGATGTGACGCACCAAGTCGGCGACGACTCGGTGCATTTCAATGCGGTGCAACTGGCCGTCAGGATAGTCGAGCACAGCTCCGCGACTCACGTTGAGGATGGCGCACGCTTCTGCAAACTCTTTCCGTCGGAACGCGGCTAGTTCGTGGTCGTCTTTGGCCTTGCCGCGATGGGTGGCAGCTTGGCCGGCAGTAAGGCAGACGACGGACGTTTCCACGCCTCGGTTGCCGTAAAGGTGAAGAGTGCCGCCGAAGGCGCTGGCTTCGTCGTCGGGATGAGCTGTCACTGCGAGCAGTCGCATCATCATCATGGCGTGATTTTATCGGGAATCGGCAAATTGCGTCGCAAAGGTTGAGCGACGGGCTACGACTCGGCCATGGCAGTGGCGCCTTCTTCGTCGACGACCACTTGCTCGTCCACTGGCTCGTCGAGCATGAAGTTGAGCACCTCCTGTGGGATCGGTGCGTTCCAAACGGGCGCGAAAGACTGGCGGTGGAGCGGCGACGGGCCGTGCTCGCGAAGGGCCGCGATGTGATGCGGCGTGCTGTATCCCTTGTTGGACGCGAGGCCGTACATGGGAAACGCCGGATCCCAGGCCGAGATCATGCGATCACGTTCGACTTTCGCGATGATGGATGCGGCCGCGATGGAAGCGGAAAGTGCGTCTCCGTGAATGATCGGAAGTTGAGGGAGATCGCAGTCGATGCGGACGGCATCGGCTAGCAGATAATCCGCCGCGGGCGCAAGTTGCTGCACCGCGTGCAAAATGGCGAGGCGCGAGGCCTGATAGATGTTGATCTGATCGATGCGCGCGGAATCAACCGCGGCAATGGCTATCGCTATTGAGTGTTCGCGAATGCGAACGGCGAGTTCTTCGCGGCGCTCGGCGGGCAGCAACTTCGAATCGCGCAGGCCGCGAATGCGGTACGCGGGATCGAGGATGACGGCCGCGGCGACTACCGGGCCAAAGAGCGATCCGCGGCCGACTTCGTCAGCACCTGCGACCAGCTGTGCACCCGTGGCCCAGGCTCGCTTCTCAAATTTGAGGGTGCAGCGCAGTCTCTTCAGCAGGCGCAGCTTGGCAGCGGCCGGGGAGAGGCCGGGGGATTTCGAATCTCTGGATCGGGAACGCACGGGAGCCTCCAGCATCTTCGCCGAGGATGGGGAGGCATGCAAGTCCGTAGAGTGATTTGCAGAGAAATAAAGTAGAGACGGGCGTGCCCCGTCTTCCTTTGCCGTTGGTGCTATCGCTGTCGGCGGGAGACGCGGCACGCCGCGTCTCTACCGATCAGTTCTGGCGAGTGCACTTGTTAAGTGCGGGAGTCGTCTTCGCGCAGACGGGCAGCTTTGCCTCTCAACTCGCGCAAATAGTACAGCTTCGCGCGCCGCACTTTGGCGGAGCGCAGGACGTCGATCTTGTCGATGACCTTGGATTGGACGGGGAAGATGCGCTCGACGCCCTGTCCAAAGCTGATCTTGCGGACGGTAAAGCTGGCCTGTGGACCGCGCGTCCGGGAAATGACGACGCCTTCGAACGCCTGGATGCGCTCTTTGTCGCCTTCCTTGATCTTGACCTGAACTTTGATGGTGTCTCCGGGGCCGAAGTTCGGGATGTCGGTGCGGCGACTCTTCGCCAGCAATCTGTCGATGATCTGGTTTGTCATGATGATTCCTTCCTGAAACTTGGGGCTGAGGCCCCGAATCTTAATTAGGTGATCGGCACGGCTGAAGCCGTGCCCTGATACCAAGCTGGGCTTTCCAGGCTTTGAAGCCGGTGCCCTCCCGCTTCACCTGCATCCCTGCTTCCTAAGCCTTAACTCCTAGGGTGTCGCCCTAGAGTATCGCCTGCAGACTCCTGATCTCGTTCAACAATTCCCGGTCTTCGTCGGTCAATGCGACGCGCTGCAGCAGATCGGGACGATTGCGCAGAGTCTTCATTAAAGCTGTCCTCCGCCGCCAGCGGCGAATGTCTTCGTGGTTCCCATTCACCAAAACTTCCGGCACCGGCATGCCCCGGAAATCCGCAGGCCGGGTGTAGTGCGGATAGTCTAGTAATCCGCCCGACAGGCACGTGGAGCTCGGGGCATTCGCGGGCGAGGGCGCCCGCGCCACACCCGGCTCAGTGAACGACTCCTGGCGCGTTGAAGCTTCGTTGCCGACGGCTCCCGGGATTAAACGGGTGACCGTGTCGAGGATCACCGCTGCGCCCAGTTCGCCACCGCTGAGCACGTAATCGCCGATCGAAACTTCGCGGTCGGCCAGGTGCTCGCTCACTCGCTCGTCCACGCCCTCGTAGCGTCCACAGATCAGTACGATCTGCTCCAGAGCGGAAAGCTCTGCCGCGAGCGACTGATCCAGCCTGCGACCCTGCGGCGAAAGCAGGATTACCGACTGCTTTGCGCTTGGGCTCAGGCGCTCGAGCCGCGTTGCCAAACCATCGAGCGACTCCAGACATTCAAAGATCGGTTCCGGCTTCAGGACCATGCCTTCGCCGCCGCCAAACGGACGGTCATCCACGGTGCGGTGCTTGTCTTTCGTAAAGTTCCGCAGATCGTGAATGTTGACTTCCGCAAGACCGGTTTCGCGGGCCCGGCGAATGATGCCGTAATCCAGTGGCCCGCGAAAGAAGTCGGGAAAGATCGTGAGGATTTCGACTCGCATCGCAAACCAGTGGTTGGTGATTAGTGGTTGGTGGCTAGCAAGAACCAACGACTATTCACTGTGCTGCTGTTTTTCTTCTTCCTTCAGCGGCGCGTTCACGTCGAGTAAACCTTCCGGGAGCCGCATCCGGATCTGCTTTCGTTCCAGGTCCACTTTCTCTAGATACGCTTGCGCGAAAGGAATCTCGTATGGGAGCTTCGCGTCACTCTTCACAACCAGCAACGGCGCTTCTCCAGCCCCGAAAGTTACGTCTTCGATCGGGCCAATCTCGTGCTCGCCGTCAAACACTTTGCACCCGATCAGGTCGCTGAGATACGTCCAGCCCGGTTCTAGTTGGGCACGCTCTTTGCTCGGAAGCTGAAGTTCAGCGCCGACCAGCGGCTCGGCATCGGAAATCGTGTCGATGCCATAAAACTTCAGAACCAGCAGGCGCTTGTGCGGCCACAGCTCTTCCACCTGAACTTCGCGGCGCTGGCCGTCTTTCGCGAGCGCCCACAGCCGCATGCTTTCGCGGAAGCGGTCCGGAATATCGGTGTGCAGTTCGACTGCGACTTCTCCGCGGCGTCCCTGGGTTTTGACTACCCGCGCCAGGGTAATAAACTCGCCCTCGCCGCTCGGCTCCGGTGCCGCTATTCGATGATCTCCAGCGCGTAGCGCTTGTCCTGCTTCGATCCTGCCGCGCTCAGCACTCCACGCAACGCGCGGGCGACGCGGCCGGACCGTCCAATCACCTTGCCGAGATCGGCCTCGGCGACTTCGAGTTCGATGACGGTTTCGTCGCCGTCTTCGTACTCGTCGATGAAAACTTCAGCCGGAGCGTCGACGAGCGCCTTGGCAATGTGCTCGATCAGCGCCCGCGCATTGGCAGCTTGCTCGGTCATTTAAGACGCTCCTTAGAACACACGCCACTTCGGTTGTCATTCCGAACGGAGCGAGGAATCTGCAGTTGGTCCGGGATCCGAACGAGAATCTCTAGGCCGCCGAACCGGCCGAGGCCGGGGCAGGCATGGCGAGCAATTTGCCTACGCGCTCGGAAAGCTGAGCGCCCTTCGAAACCCAGTAGGTTATGCGCTCGCGCTTCAGGTCGAACGTTGCCGGATTGGTGCGTGGATTGTACGTACCCACGACCTCAACCGGGCGTCCATTGCGAGCCCGCTCCTTCTCGATCACCACCACACGATAGTACGGCTGCTTCGGCTTACCAATACGCGACAGGCGAATCATTAACACGGACTTCGATCCTTTGTCCGGAAGAGTCCGGAGGGGTTGAGACAAACCATTATTATGCCGGAGGTTAGGGGTTTTCGCAAATGGGAGACCACTGTGGGAGACGCTCTTCTTCAGATGCTACGATTTAGGCATCGCGCAAAAGCTGGGAGAGGAATGATCGGCGCAATTGCAATAAATATCGTGATGGTGCTTCTCGCCCTCTCGGGATTGGGAGTGGAATCTTTCCTGCGAAGGTGACGGGATGCCTTTCCTGCTGCTCTTCCTTACCGGTACCGTCGTTAAAGGGTGACGAGCGTATCGTCAGCAAATTCTTCGCGGTGTTATCTTAAGAAAGCTTACGCGGTAAGGCTTAACTTCTCATGTCCGACCCAAATACACCTGAATCCCAGCCCATCACAGAGACGAACGAGTCGTTTGCCGACGTGTTTTCCGAGTACGAGAAGAGTCATTCGCGCAAGCGTGAGGACGCCTCCAAAGCTCGCGAAGGCACCGTGGTTGCCGTGACGGCCGACTCGGTGTTGGTCGATATCGGCTTCAAGAGTGAAGGCATTTTTTTGTTGACGGAATTTCAGAACGATCGCGAACCTCCGAAGCCGGGCGACAAGCTGCTGATCTCGGTCAAGGGACGCAATCCGGAAGGCTATTACGAACTCACGCGCGGGAAGGTGGAGCGTCCGGCGGACTGGGATGCGCTGGAAAAGGCGTTCAATGACAAGACGACGATCGTGGGCACGGTGACTGGCGTGGTCAAGGGCGGGTTGAGTGTCGATGTTGGAGTCCGTGCGTTCATGCCGGCTTCGCGCAGTGGGACACACGAAGCGACTGAAATGGAAAAGCTCGTCGGCCAGGAGATCCGTTGCCGGATCACCAAACTTGATGTCACCGAGGAGGATGTAGTCGTCGACCGCCGGATTATCGCGGAAGAGGAAGAGAGCGCTACAAAAGGGCGCCGCTTTTCGGAATTGAGGGAAGGGGACACAGTGCGGGGCACTGTCCGCAACCTTGCCGACTACGGCGCGTTCGTCGATATTGGCGGAGTGGACGGGCTGCTGCACGTTGGCGAAATCTCGTGGCAACGGGTCAACAAGCCGTCGGACGTGTTGACTGTGGGAGATGAGGTCGAGGCGCGGGTTCTGAAAATCGATCCGGAGAAACGCCGCATTTCCCTTAGCATGAAGCAACTCCAGGCGCATCCGTGGGACGTGGTTCCAGAAAAGTACAAAGTCGGCGAGCGGGTGCGGGGCACGGTGACGCGCGTCATGGATTTTGGGGCGTTCGTGGAACTGGAGCCGGGGATCGAAGGGCTGATCCACATTTCGGAGATGTCGTGGGCGAAGCGGGTGCGAACTGCGGGCGACGTGGTGAAGCCGGGTGAGACGGTCGAGGCTGTGATCCTGGGAGTGAACCCGGGCGAGCGGCGCATCTCTCTCGGGCTGAAGCAGGCGCTGGGAGATCCATGGGCAGAGGTCGCGAAAAGAATTGCGCCGGGCTCGGTAGTGGAAGGGCCGATTACCAACATCACGAAGTTTGGCGCTTTCGTGCAGACTGCGGAGGGCGTCGAGGGCATGATTCACATCAGCGAAATCAGCGCTGAGAAGCGGATCAACCATCCGCAAGAGCTATTGAGGGTCGGGCAAGTAGTGAAGGCGCAGGTGCTTGCTGTCGACATTGAAAAGCGGAACATGCGCTTGAGCATAAAACAACTGGCCCCGTCGGGGCTTGATGAGTACATCGCCGAGCATCAAGAAGGGGAGTTGGTGACGGGGCGCATGGTCGAGGTCACTGGCGAACAGGCGCGAGTAGAACTGGGAGAAGGCGTTTCGGCTACCTGCCGTATGGATACGCCAAGCTCCTCTGCGAAGACAACGCCGCCGCCGTCGTCTGGGAACGCCGATTTGTCTTCCCTTGGTTCAATGCTGCAGGCGCGCTGGAAGAGTGGCGCTTCCCCCACCGAGGCTAAGCCAGAAAACGCTCGCAGCGGTCAGATTCGCAAGTTCCGGATCAGCAAGCTCGATAAAGACGCCAAGAGGATTGAGTTAGAGTTGGCGTAACAGAACGATGTCCCAATTGCTTCTTAGTTCTGCTTCTCAACCGTGCCGGCCTTTTCAGAAGTCTCCACTTGCTCCTTCATCGCTGACCTGAATCCGCGAATGCCGTCTCCGATTCCCTTGCCGAGTTCCGGGAGTTTCTTCGGTCCGAATACTAGCAAGGCAATCCCAAAGATCATCAGCAGGTGCATCGGTTGGAACAATCCTTCTAACATGGTGCGCTCCTTAAATCTTGTCTTTCGCCCCTTCGGGGCTGGTTCATTTCGGCATGCATTCTTGCGCCGCTTCGCGGCTGAAACTCAGGCGTTGTTTCTGATAGAAAACAGGGCGCAGTGGCGGGGGTTTTCAGATCACGGCGCCCTTCGGGAGAGAACGTCGAGCAATAAATCTAGCGACCGAGCTGTCCGCTACTGGCGGACTGCCAGGTCAGCTTCGATGGCCAGGGTTCGCATGAACGTAAAGAACTCTTTCGACTGA
>JBKPCG010000013.1:0-6074 GCA_046727255.1 Acidobacteriota bacterium
CTCGATTGCTTCGCCTGTCACCATAGCCTGACGGCCCCGAAAGACAGCTGGCGTCAGGATGTTGGCTATGCCGGCCGCACACCGGGTGTTGCGGCGTGGAATTCGGCGCGCTTCGTGGTATTTCGTTACGCCGCGGCGGAAACCGATGCCGCCACCGCCGGCAAGCTCGAATCGGAAATGGCAACGCTCAGCGGATTGATGGGACAACTCAGCGGTGACCGTGAACCGATTGCGGCGTCCGCAGAGCGCGTCGCCGGGCTCGCCCATTCTCTGGCCGGCGCTCTGAACCACCGCCGCTACGATCAGGCGTTCACGTTGCAAATCATGCGGAAAATCGCGGGCGATTCTCGCGCGATCTCCCAGCAGGGACAGCGCGCCGCCGGGCAGGCTGCCATGTCGTTGGACTCGCTGTTCGCGGTCTACCAGCAGAATGCAAAGAATCTCGACGAAGCGGAAATTAAGGGTGCGATCAAAGGCCTTTTCCAGCAGCTCGACGACCCGTCCGCGTACAACGCGCCACGCTTTGCGGCACAAATGCAGAAGGTGAGCGCGCTCCTATCGGCGGAGAAGGGGAGCCGCTGATCATGAGTGCTAAACCCAGCCCATGGGAATTCCTGACCCATCGCTCGCTTTCGGTCAGCGTGACGCCGCGTAGTAGCCGGTCTTTACGGCGATCCCAAACAAAATGCGATGTCTCACACGACTTCCTTGAACTTAGGCAGTCCTCGCGGTCTATCCGAACTAAACCTGGGAAGCAATCGGTGTCCGAAGCCATCGAGAAGTGGTTTGGGGAGAGGTCTTGTGGGGCCTGAACCTGCGCTCTGTTATGAGCCCATTCTGAATCGGAACCGGCATTGAACCATCTAAAATGACATCGCCGGCGTAGCCGGGGTTTAGACATCCATGAGACTTCTCTACCGATACTCCAAGCAGTACTGGAAGTTGTTCGTTGTGGCGCTATTGCTGGCTGCGACCAATCAGATCTTTTCGCTTCTTGACCCAGTCATTTTCCGCCACGTCATCGATGGGTACGCAACCAAGTATCACGAGTACACCCAGGCGCAATTCATCCGAGGGGCAGGGCTCTTACTGCTGGCGGCGGTGGGTGTGGCGTTTGTGTCCCGCGTAGCCAAGAATTTTCAGGACTACTTCACGAACGTGATCGTCCAGCGACTGGGCGCGAAAATGTACTCCGACGGAATCCAGCACTCGCTGGATTTGCCATATCAGGTCTTCGAAGACCAGCGTAGTGGAGAAACCCTGGGCAAGCTGCAAAAAGTTCGAAGCGACGTGGAACGGTTTATCACGGCGGCCATCAACGTGATCTTTATTTCTTTCATCGGCGTTGTCTTCGTGATGGTCTATGCCTTCCGCGTGCACTGGTCGATCGCGCCGGCGTTTCTGGTTACCGTACCATTACTGGGAATTATTAGTTCGGTGCTGAGCCGGAAGATCAAGAAGATCCAGAAAACGATCGTGGGCGAAACGACTGCCCTGGCGGGCTCAACGACGGAGTCCTTGCGCAACATCGAACTGGTGAAGAGCCTGGGGCTCGCCCATCAGGAAGTGGTGCGCCTTAATGGCATTACCGAGAAAATCCTCAAGCTCGAACTTAAGAAAGTGAAATACCTGCGTAGCTTGAGTTTCATCCAGGGGACCGCAGTCAATGCGCTGCGCACCAGCATTTTGTTTTTGATGCTTTACTTGATCTTTCGCCAACAAATTACGATCGGGCAATTCTTCTCCCTGATGATTTATTCGTTCTATATCTTTACTCCCCTTCAGGAACTGGGCAACGTCATCAACATCTATCGTGAGACCGAGGTTTCGCTGCAGAACTTTCAGCAGATCCTCGATACTCCTCGCGATCCGAAGCCGGCCAGTCCGGAGCCGGTGGAAGAACTGATGACCCTGCAGTTCGAGCAAGTCGGGTTTCAGCATCAAAGTTCGTCTCAGCTGGCATTGGATCAAATCAGTTTCAGCGCAGCTCGCGGAGACACGATTGCGTTTGTAGGCCCGTCCGGGGCAGGGAAGTCAACCCTGGTGAAGCTTCTGGTCGGCCTGTACGCACCGAAGGACGGCACGATTCTGTACAACGGCATTCCTTCGAACCGCGTCGACCTCGACATCCTGAGGGAGAAAATCGGCTTTGTCACCCAGGACACGCAACTCTTTTCGGGTTCGATCCGCGAAAATCTGCTGTTCGTGAGTCCCAAGGCGACAGACGAAGAATGTATGGAAGTGCTCCAGCAGGCGGCCGCTCACAGCTTGCTCTCACGCGCCGATCGCGGGCTGGATACGCTGATCGGCGAAGGTGGCATAAAAGTGTCCGGCGGCGAGAAGCAGCGTCTTTCCATCGCGCGAGCGCTCCTTCGTCATCCGCAGCTGTTGGTGTTTGACGAAGCTACTTCGTCGCTCGACTCGCTGACGGAAGAAGAAATCAGCCGAACCATCCGCGAAGTCGCAACCAATCAGGAAGCGATCACGATTCTGATCGCGCATCGGTTGTCGACAGTTATGCATGCGGACCGGATCTTTGTTCTAGAACGCGGACACATCGTCGAGTTCGGACGCCATTCCGAACTGCTCGACCAGAAAGGCCTGTACTACGCCATGTGGCGCCAACAGGTTGGTGAGCGAGAAGCGATTGCGGCGACGAGCTAGTCTCTCCCCAATACAACTCTCCGGATCGCCGTCAAGGCCGTAAGCTTTTGAAAACAATGTTCGATCTCCACCCACCCGTACCTGATCTTCCGTGACCTCGGAAGGCGGCTCCCTGCGCGCTAAGCTCCGATCTGGAGTTTAAGGAGAGCTTACCTTGCCCGCTACGTCTGCCAAGCCCACGATCAAGATTCTTTATGCTGAGTCCGATGAGGAAGTGCTGGCCACTCAGGCCGCCGCGATGAAGAAGGCCGGCCACCACGTTACCACTGCCGTCGGTCGCCAGTTAGTTCAGGAGACGTTGCGTCGGGACGCTTTCGACCTGGTCATTCTTGGTTCCACGCTGTCCAAAGAGGATCGCCACCACCTGCCTTACATGGTGAAGAAGTCGCACGAGGGGACGAAGGTGCTAGTCATGCACGCCAGCGGACGTCACCACGAAGTGGATGCGACCATAGACGCCGGTACCAGCATGCAATTCGTGCTGGAGAAAATCGCGCGCGTGATGGCTGAGCAGATTGTTTCCGTGTAGAAGTCTGGCAAAGCAAGATTACAAAAGTTCGCACTTACACAATCTTCGGCGGCTAAATGCCGCCGTTTTTCCTTTGTCGTGAATGCCACCAGTGCATAACTGCTGAAAAACCCAATGGTAGAGACGCGGCACGCCACGTCTCTACCAATTTGTTTGCGGGCCGAAAGCCCGCGTGCTCTAAGGGGGAATGCAATGCGAAGGAAGAGGCGAAAGCAATAAAAATTGAGTCTGGCTGGGCCGGAGAGAATGAGAGGGCCCAACCAGACTCTTCCAGGACTACTCAGAATTACCTCGTTGATCGCTACCCACTGGGCTCAGCTTGCCGAACAAGCCGTCGCCCTCGTCATTCGGACCGGCCGTAAAGTACAGGTCATTGAACAGGCCGGAATTGGCGTTGCCGCCTCCGAAGCTGAGCGCCCACAGTCCGTCAATCCAAATGGGTACGCCATTTGCATCCAGCAGCGTGCCCTCACGCTTCCCACTCACCGCGTTGTAGGCATGTATAAAACCGTCGCCGAAGTTGCCGATCAGCAAGCGGTGGCTGAAGGTGCCAAAGTCTCCGGGGGCCTGGGCAATACCCCAAGGGGCGTTCATAGTGCTGTTGTGCTGCAAGCGGAGCAGCAGGTGGCCGTCCGTATCGAAGACATCGACATAGCCTTTTCCCGGTCCGTGATTTTCGTCTTTCGATCCCGGCCTGCGCTGAGCGAAGGTTACGATGATGTTGCCGCCGACATTCTGAATTCCGAAGGGCGAGTAATTCACGGGCAGCTTGGAGTCTTTAAAGCCGCCGTCCACATCGATTTCCTTGAATCTTGAGTTGTAGACGTCGACCGCGCCGGTTGTGAAATTGGTCACGTACAGACGGGGACCGTGATTCGTCATGGCGAGAGCGACGCCCTTATAAACTGCGCCTTCGTCGGAGTCGTCCACCTTGATGACCGCGTTGTTCACATCGACGTTCGGGTTCCAACCGGCAATTGTGCCGTCCTCGGTAACCCACATGAAAATCGCACGCTGGCCGGGAACAACTTCAAACGCGCCGTTGAAGGCGTTAAAAACCATTCCGGTCGGCGCCGAGGTGCCGCTCTGCCCGTTCGGCAGCGGGATGGTGACCACGAGACTCTGTGGTAGTCCAGTAGCGTCATAGAGGGTGGAGCGCCCGGTTCCGTTGTCGGAAACCCACCACGGGGAACCGGAAGATCTCGCTACTCCCCAGGCGTTGACGAGATTAGGGTCGATGTTGGGAACGTTTGCCACGTTCGGGTTGTCGGCCGTCAAATCGGTTCGCGTAAAATGCTGAGCCACTGCGTTGCTCGCGGTCAGCAAGACCGCCGTGAAAACAATCGCGGCCAGTGCCGCGAAGCGCTTCGAATTGTGTTTGGGAGACATTGCAATTCCCTCCTGAGAAATTGCTAGGCTGGGTCGCTCCCCTGGCAGGCAGTCAGGGAAGGCTGACGGCAATAACCTTAACGATTGACAAGGAAATGACTTGTCACGCATTTGTCACGAGTGCGTCAATTTTTCTGCCGCGACGACGTAAGTTGACGAGACGGGTTGGACGCCGAGAGTGGGGAAGTGGCCGAAAATAGCGTGAGGAAAGCACCCAAAATTAAAATGGGCCGCCAGCCAAGAAGCGGTGACTTTTCCTTGGCTATCGGCCCACTCGATCCTGAAGCGGATCGGAGGTGATACCTACATGGTAGACCCTCAAATTCGATTGTCAAGAACCAACTTACACCAGGCCAAATCGGCATTAAGATCGGCCTCCCGCTATTGACACCTTCGCCGCCAGAGTGTTAATTTTATTGGTTTTAGAAGCCCTAATCTTCCAGCTAGATCAGCAGCCAAATGGATCAGACACTCCGACAACTAGGGGAATTACTGCTCGGAGCCGTACCCACGGCAATCCTCCTGGCGACGCTGTACTTCCTGTACACAGTGCTGGTCCACAGGCCCCTCACGGCGGTCCTGGCGGAGCGCCGAAACCGGACTGAAGGCGCCCTGGAAAAGGCCCGTGCCGATATCGCCGACGCCGAGGCACGTACCGCGGACTACGAACAGCGCCTGCGGGAAGCGCGGCTGAAGATTTTCAAGAACCTGGAAGCGCGGGGTCAACAGGCGCTGCAGGCACGAACCGAAGCTGCGGCGCAAGCTCGCGCGCGGGCCCAAGAGCAGGTCAAAGCGGCACGTGCCGGTATCGAAAAAGACAAACAACAGGCGCTTGCGACCCTGCAGGCGGAAGCCGGACGGCTGGCAAACGAGATTGTACGCACGGTGTTGCGGCCGGTCCAGGCTGCGAGTCCGGTGGGTGGACAATGACAATGAGAATGACCGTCCAGGGTTTTGTTAGGTCAATGCTGATGCTCGCCTGCCTTGCAATGCTTCCCGCCGCACCTGTGAAAGCGTTTGGAAATAACCAGGAGCATTCCAGCGAGCCCGCGCAGGCCTCGCCTGAGGATAAGAGTCCAGGTGCGGAACTCGCCAAGGAAACGCGAGAAGCGAGCGGGGAAGAGGAAGAGAACCAAAATCTGAAGCATTCGGCCGCGATCCGTTACCTCGCAAAGAAGACTGGCATGACGGTGCATCAGGCGCACTTGCTAACGGTTGGCCTCAATTTTTTAATCGTTGCTTTCCTGATCTACTGGTACGCGCGCAGGTTCGTGTCCGCTGCCTTACGCAGCCGCACGGAATCGATTCAGCGGGCTCTGGAAGAAGCGCGTGCCGCGAGCCAGGACGCGAATCGGCGACTGGCCGAAATCGAGGCGCGACTGAGCAAGCTGGATACTGAAATCGCGTCGATGCAGGCCCAGTCGGAGAAGGAAGCGGAAGCTGAAGAAGTGCGGATCAAGCAAGCAGCCGGAGAAGACATTCGCAAAGTGGT
>JBKPCG010000014.1:0-20072 GCA_046727255.1 Acidobacteriota bacterium
AGAAAAAGGCTGCGTCAGTTGCAGTCTCTTATTGTGTGAGGAATCCCGATGGGGCTGCTATCCGGACGTCTTGGGCTGAAGAAGCTTGCGTTTCTTCAGGAACGCGATGATCGGCTTTCCGCAGCGCTCGCAGAATGAAAAACTCTGGAAAGCCAACTCCGGCGACAACCGCGTCGTTGAGCTGCTTGATTTCCTTTTTGCAGTTGTCGCATTTCCTAACGAGCATAGGCTGAGAGTTCGTGATGATAATTCATGGATGGTGGATGGTTTCCAGTTTCTTGATCCGAACCGCGTGATCCTGCAACTGATCGTCGTGCCACGACATCTTTTTGTTGATTCCAACTTTTCGGGCTGCGGGTTGGATGTAATCGCGTGCGTTTGGGTGATAAGAGGATGATATGCGTCATTACTTCTACGGGGCCAAAGAGAGGAGTCGCCGCCATGTTTCCATTGTTCCCACTTGGGCAAATTGTGGCCACGCCTGGAGCGCTGGCTGCACTTGAGAGAGCGAAACAGCCGCCCACATGTTTCTTGGCCCGTCATGCAATCGGGGACTGGGGCGAACTGGAGCCAACCGATGTCGCAGAGAATGAATGCAGCGTGGCTCATGGGCTTCGATTGCTGAGCAGCTACCGGACAGACGCCGGGGACAGGCTGTGGATCATCACCGAAGCAGACCGGTCGGCAACCACGCTGTTTGCCTGAGGAGTACTGACCGAGGATGTCCTCCCAAATTGCTCAAAGAGTCTGAACAGCCGACCATTGTCCAATTGAGGTAACTAGCCGATCTTCCAGGTGAAAACTGGCTGGATGGCTGATGTGCGCTTTGGATTCTTGTCTCATGCTGATCTTGCACGGAGCAACACAATGCCTCCGTGAAGATCAGTTTTGAGGGAGAATCCATGGCATCGCCACTGCAGAATCTATCGAACGACCTAGCCGCGGCCGCGGAAGCGGTTGCGTCTTCAGTTGTCGCGGTCCACGCTCAGCACCGAATCCCATCGAGCGGCATCCAATGGCGCAAGGATGTAATCGTTACGGTCAACCACGGTATTCGACGAAGTGAGGGCATTAGCGTGCTCCTCGGGCCCGAAGAATCTGTCGCGGCCACAGTTGCCGGGCGCGATCCATCGACAGATCTCGCGATTCTGAAGCTGGCAGATGAGGCGAAGCTTCCGCTGCCAGCGCTTGCGGATGCGTCCGGTTTGAAACTTGCGAACCTGGTCCTTGCGCTTGGGCGCAGCTGGCGCGGAAACCTGGTAGCAAGCGCCGGAATTATAGGCGGGCTAAGTGGACCATGGCGAACCTGGGCAGGCGGCAAGATCGACCAGCACATACGGCTGGATCTTGAGATCTATTCCGGTTTTTCGGGTGGACCGCTGGTCAACGCCGAAGGCAAATTGATTGGAGTCAATACCCGAGGAGTGGCGCGCGGCAGAGCTGTCACCATTCCCGCGAGCACCGTCAATCGTGTGGTCGATGAGCTGCTTGAAAAGGGACACATCTCCCGCCCATATCTGGGTCTTGCGATGCAGCCCGTCGCGGTTCCGGAGTCGCTGCGCAACAAGTTGAAATCGGACTTGACGAGTGGCCTGGTCATCGTCCACGTGGAACCGAGTGGTCCGGCAGAGAAGGCTGGAATACTTCTGGGCGACATTCTCGTCGAACTCCAGGGTCGGCCACTCGAAGGAGTAGAGAGCGTTCAACAGATTCTTTCGTCGGCAAACGTCGGCGAGAAAGTTCCAGCAACGGTGTTGCGTGGTGGAGCACCGACACAGTTGCGCATCACACTTGACGATCGACCGGCGCGGTGAATTGATGCCAAGAACGAGCGGCGAGCAGCGGATTCGCGTCCTGGTGTCGGCAAATTCCGCTGTCAGCCGCGCCGGACTTGAATCCATGGTCCGGAATTCAGAATTCCTCAAGCTTTCGGGCAGTTTCGTGGACCCGAGTCTCCTCGGCGCCCAGATACGCGAGCTTCAGCCAGACGTCATTCTTGTCGACCTGGCCTCCGATCGCCTTGAATTCATAGAGCATTCACTGCCGCTCGGCTCTGTCGATTCACCGATTTCAATTGTGGCTCTGATTGATCACCCTGAAGGTAGTTGGATTGCCCGTGCTCTGCGTCGCGGTGTGAAGGCGATCCTTCCTCGAAATGCATCCTCGGCCGAGATCCTGTGGGCTATTCAAACCGCTAACTCAAGCCTGTTCCTGTTGAACCAGGACGCAACGCACGAGCTCATGGCTCGTTTTGGTTCGGAGCCTCTCAACGAAAACAGGGAATACCGTGGCGAGTTGACTGAACGGGAGATCCAGATTCTCCGCAAACTCGCCGAAGGCCTGGGCAACAAGCAGATTGCGTCAAGCCTGGGAATTTCCGAGCACACGGTCAAGTTCCATATCAGTTCCATTCTCGATAAACTCGGGGCATCCAGCCGGACAGAGGCTGTGACCATCGGAATTCGAATGGGACTGGTCCTGCTGTGACGAGCCTGAGGGTAGATTAGTCTTCCAGTCTGGCTTGTCTTAGAAAACACCGTCGTAGTGAAAATCAACACATGTTCAGCCAGAGCGAAGGAGAAGACAATCCGATCGCATCACGGCTTCGGTCCCGACTGCGGATTCCCGCACGGAGATGCCCGCCTGGATTCGCGGATCTGTATTCCTCTCCTAAGCCAGGGGAGGCTGGAGGACAGCTAAGAACGAAGCGACCGGGAGGTGCTCATGCACGAGCCTTATCGATCAGAGCTTCCCAGACACCTTTAGATTTGAGAACGAGTTCCACGGCTTCGCGGATCGCGCCGTGACCTGCATGCGCTCTCGTGGTGTAGTGCGCGGCATTTTTGACCTCTACGACGGCGTCGCCCACGGCAACAGCGAGACCGGCGCGGAGCATTAAGGGAATATCCGGAAGATCGTCGCCGATGTAGGCGACAGCGGAATCGGCGACACCCGCCCTTTGGAGGATTCCTTCATAGGCCGGCATCTTTAAACGGCTGCTTCATGTAAACGAACTCCATCTTCATTTCATGGGCGCGACGCAGCAATGGTGCGCTCTCGCGGCCTTTAATGCAGCCCGCGCTAAGGCCAGCCGTGTGCGCCAAGGTGAGCCCCTGGCCGTCGTGCGCGTCAAAGGTTTTGATTTCGAGGGAGGTGCCGTCGGTTTGCGAAAGCAGCGTGACGCTGCCGTCCGTCATCGTGCCACCTACGCCGGCCAGGCCTTCGTGGTATAGCTGTTCGCAGATAACCGGCTCGTGAACGTTCTCAAACGATTTCAATTGGCTTCTCAATTAGGAACGGTTCGATTTTGTGGTCTAGCGGCACAAGCCGGGGATTGTTGTCGCTTGACCTCTCGGACGGTTTCCATTGTTTCGGGACCCTCTTTACACCGATTGGGTGAACAGTCAGCTTGCCCTCCTTGTTGATATACATCCGCACGAAATTCTTGTAATCCTCTACATGGAGCGCAGAGAACGCCTCGTTCGCATGCCTTTGGAAAACTTGGAGCGAGACATACAAATAGGCGCCCATCAGCAGTGAACTGATGACGTATCCCGCCCCGAATACAACACAAGCCGCAGCAATGAATTTCGATAGCGGGATCGGCCGATATGCAGAAATGTGGAGAATTGCCGCTGCGATCCGTCCTGCCACAAAGCAGCCGAACAAATGGGCCAATCCGTGCAGGCTTCCGGCGAAGTACTTGTACAGGCGATTGTGCGTATCAGTAAAAGCTACGAACACCAATAGCACGGATGCAATGCAAAATGCCGCCGGTGGCGATTCCAGAATGCTCCTGAGGAAGACCGCTTCGTTGTCCGGCTTCACCCACAGCCCGAGCGTCCAAACAATCACCAGGTAGGCTGCTCCGCCGAGAAGACCAAACTTGCGGTTGTAGATGGGGAAAAGGAAGTTACGTACAAGCAGCAGTCTCGATGTGCGCTTGCTTGGGAAACATTGCCGTAGAGTGAACTCTCGATCCCGATCCGCACCAACCCTTATGGTATCAACTGGCTGTCCGATGGTCGGATGCAGGAATGCTCCTCCGCCACCTGCCGTAATTAATTGGACATGGCTGCCGTCGGCCGCTTCGTGACGACGATAGTGATGCAAATCGCCAGCGATAGCAATCTGGAGCTTCGCTTTCGCCTGTCCTCGGATTATGTTGTCTTCCAGAAAGGCTAGATTTTTCTGAAGCCTTGGATCATAGATGTTCCCATAGATCCAATCGGGTTCGGCTGTCGCGACTATGACACGATCTCCGGGCTCCATTTTCTCAGCAACCAAACGGAAATAATCAACCTGTGGCTGATCAAGGTCCGATTCAAGTTGAATGTCAACACCCCAAAGCCACCAGCGATGTGGCAGCTTGATGGCAAAATAGCTTCTTCGCTGCAACGTTTGCCAACCGCCGATGTTGCGCCCTTGGCAGAATAGCCGGGTGAAACTTGTCAAACCGTCGTACCAGTCATGATTGCCTGGAATTGCAAAGATTGCTGATTGGTTGCCATCGCTGCTGTTGTTCGCACTCTCATAGGGTGCGACAAGCTTCTCCTGGTAATTGTCACGACTGGCGAGAGGGTACACCTCATCTCCGCCCATGATCAAAATGCGCCCTCGCGTGGTCTCAATACTCTCCGGTTGTGTGCCGGTTGAAACAGACAGGCTGTCACGAGCTAGGAGAGTCGCAATGGTGAAGGTCGAGTTCCAGCCGTCGCCTACATCCGCCACATAGTCAAACCAGATTTCTTCCTCGTTGCTGAAATCGTAGGGTGGTTGGGGTGACCCAAAACTCTCGATCACGCGATAGTCTGATCTCGTACCGATGAGCTCTGATACCAGAACTTGCAGACCCGTGCTCACGAGCTGAAAAGGATCGAACCATGCAGTCATCTTGTGTTGAAGAGGATATCCGCTCGGTGTCATTAGTTTCTTTGATCACGCTTCCAACAACGAGATGATGAGTGTGGATCTCCCAAGTCCTTGTAACAAGCCATGTCAGATTCCCACGCCGTCACACAGACCGTCCCCAGTCTTCTCCCGGGCTTTTTCCATGCAAGAAATCGACAGGCGTACATCGCCTCAAGGCTGACCAGCAACTGATCGGAGTGATTATGTCAATCACTTCAACCCCACACTCTTGAGGACAAGTGAAAAAACCTCTGTTCCAAGCCAGCCCCCCACAGCCGCGAAGCCAAAAGCACTCAAGGGGTTCAGTACAGACGGATGTGAAATCTTAGTCCGGAAAACAAAGACAACGGCCCAATAGAGAATGAATCCAGTGATCGCACCCATAGGAATTTGCCACCAATGCGAATCCTTGCGTGCCCAGTATGCAAACATTGCACCTATGAGTCCGCCTACCGAAGTAAAAATCAGGTGCCACAGGGGCCAGAAGACTTGGAGAGGCGCAGTAGCATCGGGAAGATTATCCACAGAAACTAACACCGTGACGGTACCTGGCCAGTAGGGGAAGAACGTTCTGCTGGCGTCGGGACGGCCTGCCGGTATCACCAACTGGTCATAGTCGAACTCTCCGCGTCCCGCCTGGCTGGCTTGCGGCCTAAGCAGAAAACGTACTCTTCGTTCCGTCTCAGTAGAAAGTTTGTGGTGATTGTCGTCGGTGAGCGCGACGACAAGGCTGGAGCTCTCCATCAACGAAATCATCGGGGGACTGGCATCAAGTTCTGCCCTGGTAATCGGCGCGCCGAATCGGACTTCCAGTGTTTTGGGATCCTCGACATCGGCACCCTGGGGGCTACCCATAAAACGCACGTGTGCCAGTCCGACGGTTGTCGATCTCAGAACCACAGATCCCTTCATTCCCCCTTTCGGAATGACCAATGCCGGTGGTCCTGGTCTCTCTGGATCCATTGGTCCGATCTCTCCCAAATCAGTGGAAAGAAAAAGCTGAATATCCTGTTCGGCCGGTTGATGAAGCCAGCCTTGAAGAGTCGCACCATCTTTGCCATCGGCAAGATATGTTCTGGCGCCATACACGAGCTGCGCCCGAACAGAGGACTGCCAGAGCGCGGCATTCTTGGGAAGGCTGAAGCGTGGAATAGCATGGATTCCGTAATCAATCGTATATTGGGCCGTGAGAAATCGCCCGTTCGTGTGGCTGGCTTGCGCTTTCGACTTCTGCCCGGATGTCACCATGATGAAGGTCGAGCCGTCGAGGAGTTCGCGGTTCTTCGCCCGAATTTGAACTATGCCCTCCCGTGTGATCGATAAGCTGAAATCTGCGGATGGATGTCCCCGCTGGACGAGCAGTTCCCGTCTTTCTAAGACTGTGCCAGAAGAGCTGATTGCCTCCACGATAATCGGCATATCCTTCCCCGCGGGAGACGGAAGATTGTTGGCGTCCCGCAGAGCCACTTGGAGATTGGCCTCGGTTGCGGGCGCAACAGTGGCAAATTTTGCGAGCACGATGAGCTTCACCGGCTGGCTATTCGCTGTGTGCCATTGATCCAAGGGAGTCCAGCTTGATTCGTCACCGGCGGAGCATGATTGCAGCGTGGTATTCCTGCAAACGTCCAAGGCATATATGGGATGTATCTCCCACAGTGAAATCCGCTCCGGGTGTGCACGCATTCCATCTGAGCAGGGCCGATGACTGGCATCGAAGAATAGTGGGCCGGTCACTCGAACCGGGTTGTTACGGAGATTCATGGTCACTAACTGATTCCAAGCGGACGGACGAAAGTGTGGGCTGATCTCTACCCTAATGCTGTTGCACAAGTCATCGTCAGGAGCCTGCCCTAGGCTGATACTGATGTCGTTGTTGTCCGCTCCTCGCAACCGACAGTTCACTGCCTCTCCGCTCGCCACATTCGAATAGTGGGCGCTAAGTAGGAAGCCAGCAAACCGAACTAAAGTCCCCTCCCCCAGTTGCTTGCCATTCTCCATATAGAGGCTCTTAAGGATCGCGCGGTCCGATGGCAGCCTACCTGGGGACCCGAAGGGGACGCCTCGGCGTCCGGCACTGCCCTGCAGTTGCACAAACGTTGCCTGAGTAGTGGGAACCGGTGTTCCCGAAGCACAGTAATTGTTCTTGAGGCGGTCCTGAAGGCTTACGAGATGTGGAGCATTTGTTCCATCGACTCCGCAATTGTCATCGATAGGGCGGCGTTCGGCAATTCGCGCAAACGGTAGAGTGCATCCGGGCTGGAACTCTTGTCCATACGTTCGCCCGCGCGCGGCCAGCAATATGACTGCGAAGCTCACTACCGCTTGCCAACGAAAACACTGTGATTTTTGCCCGCTCCTCATATCAACTCTTTAGCCCCGGGGATTACGCAACCAGTTTGTACGGAGGATCAAACTCAGGCAACCCTGCACGCTTACCTGCAATCCACCGAAGGACGTAGACCTGCACCGGGTCGGTCAAGGAATTTGTGAGGTGGTTAGCGATCACTTCCAGAAGCGTGTGAGCGCCCAAGTGTTTATAGTAATCCATGTCAGGTTCCACTCTGATACAGAGATCATCTCCAATGGTCTTTTGGTCCCTTTCGTGGAACGTCAGTTGGACGTTTGCCTCCCCGAAACGAACTTCCTTGAAACTGGAGGTGGCATCGCCATGAAAAAATTGGGGATCAAGTTCAGGTGCAAAGAGCTTTTGGGGAACCGTAGCTCGCACCTCGGCTACAAGCTCGGGCGTCACATAGCCGAAAAAGCGATCTTGCGCCAAAGTGGCCCACTCGATACTTCGGAAATAATCGAGCGGAGTGCCGTTTGCGAGAAGGATTTGCGACATTGCAGTACCAAGGTTGAGCAGGGAGGCCGTTTCCTTGGGATGGTCCTCGACGGCGGCAGCATAATTGTCGTGCGCGCTATCAGCGACCGGTGTGAGAGAGAGAAATTCTGCAATCTTCGGATGCTTCACCGCGAGAACGTCCCACGGGTCAAATTGAAATGACGGCTCATTAGGCACCAGCATCAAGCTCAGGTCTTGTACAACGGTGGGGGACACCTTCATAGGGAAGAAACCAGCATCGCGATAACCATCAGCCGAGACCACAACCGTGTAGTTGTCTGCAAAGTTGTCAAAGAAGTCGACACTGAGGATGAGTTCTCCCTCGTTCAGCGACTTTGTGTTCAGTGTCTTCGTGAACGAGTCGGTGGTCTGTCCGTTGTGAACGCGGAGCAAGACCCTTCGCTTCTCCGTGAATGGCTGCCTCGCCCCGTCATAAACTTTCAACCTGATCTGGGCTTTATCTGGCTCCACATCCAACCCCCGAACGGAAGCACCCGATAGAAGAAAAACTACCGTCAGGAATTACGGTGTCACCTTTCTTAGCTGTACAGCATCTTCCCCGTCCAAGTCTTTCCGCATCAGCGAATTGCTCCCCTGGAACCTACTCTCCGCTACCGCGGAAGTGTCCACATAACTTATTCGTGGACACTTAGCAAGACGGTTCACTTCGGACGCTTACGCAGTGTGTGACGATTCAAATTCCGGGAAAGTGGATTCACTGGTCCATGAAATTGGAGAGATGGCAGACACAATCGGCAAACGCCTATATCGCGGCGTGCTAAAAACAGTTGCGCGAGTTTGGAACCCAACTGAAATTCACGATCCGGTAACTCTACAAAGTGTCTTGAACGAGATGCGTACTGCGGACGGTGAATTACGCCGATTGGATGCTGCCCTAAACCAAGTTGAACCAGGGACATTGACGCCGATTCTGCGTTCCTTACGACTCAATTCGCTTGAGCAGGTCGCCAGCTTGGACGACTTGAGGAAAATCGTCCGCGAGGTCGAGAGAGCAGCGGGTATCCTCGCTGTGTGACTGTACGAGGAGCGCCTGTAAACTATTGATGGCACGAGCCTTACGTGCTCGTGCTAAACCATGATGCAAAATATAGAGTCGTATTGGATATTTAGCAGGCCTATTTCCAGTGCAAATCCATCACGTCGCCTAGTGCAGAACCTTGAATAGTACAATTGCTTATTAAAGGATAACCGCTTATTCTTTAATAACGAATTTCCTTATTAAAAGGATCATTTCCCATCATGCCAGCACCCAAATCACAGAGGCGGCTGGGCACATACGTGACCAGTTCCGTATCCGGGGAGAACGTGCGCGCCTACATTCCGCCTCCGCTGCCACCTGTCCCCGAGTTGAAGATGGAGGGACTGCATCAGCATCTCGACCGTGCGAACCAGGCGTTAGGTCGTCTGAATGGCATGACCAGGTTGCTTCCCGACATTCGGTTCCTCCTCTATCTATACGTGCGCAAAGAGGCGCTCGTGTCTTCTCAAATTGAAGGCACGCAGTCATCATTCACGGATTTGCTCCTGTTTGAGAATGAAGCTGTGCCCCACGTACCTGTCGAGGACGTGGAAGAAGTTTCAAACTATGTTGCGGCCCTACAACATGGGTTGCGACGCTTGGCCGGTGGGTTCCCACTCTCCCTCCGTTTGATCCGGGAGATCCATGCAATCTTGCTGCGGGGCGGACGCGGCGCGTACAAGATGCCTGGGGAATTTCGCCGTTCGCAGAACTGGATCGGAGGAACCCGGCCGGGCAATGCTTCTCTTGTTCCACCGCCGCCCGAGCGGTTGACGGAGTGCCTCAGCGAATTCGAGAAGTTTCTCCACAACGAACAACAGAAACTTCCGCTCTTGATAGAGGCCGGTCTGGTGCATGTTCAATTCGAGTCCATTCACCCATTCCTGGACGGCAATGGCAGGGTCGGGCGGTTGCTCATCACTCTTTTGTTGTGCGCCAAAGGAGCGTTGAGCGAACCGCTGCTCTATCCGAGTCTCTATCTCAAGGCCAACCGCAGTCAGTATTACGACTTGTTACAACGGGTTCGCACCAAAGGCGCTTGGGAAGATTGGCTTGCATTCTTTCTCGAAGGAGTCGCGTCAGCAGCTCAGGAAGCAGCGGACACAGCGGAACGGACGTTGAAGCTCTTCAGCAGGGATCGGCGCAAGATCGAGACACTGGGCCGGGCATCTGAGTCCGCATTGCGAGTTCATGAACTCATGCAAACGAATCCGTACATTCGAATTCGCACTGCGACCAAAGCGCTAAAGCTTACCGTGCCAACCGTGACGAATGCACTGAACAATCTGGTTCGGCTGGGCATCGTCAAAGAGGTTTCTGGGAAGCAAAGAGACCGGTTATTTGCTTATTCACGGTATGTCAGCATGGTGAGCGAGGGCACGGAACCTTTTTCTTAGCTTCCACTTGCTACGAAGGCACCATGCAGACCGCCTGTCTGCGGCTCATGGGAAAGAAACTTCTGGTGGCGCTCACCATGGAGGGTAAGTTTGCAGGCGAAGGACTGCAAACCATCGATGAAGATGACGACATGCTGTCGGCAATGGCGCGCGAGCTGGTCGAACGAAACGGAATTGGCGAAACAGCCGATGCTGTCTGGAAAGCTCTGAATACAGAAAATCAAAAGCTGTTCCCAACCACCGGCTCCAACGGTGATACTTCCGCTGCCAAGCCACCAGGCATTTCGATTGAGAGCCAGTTCGACCCAGCTTGCCTCGTCGAGTCCGTCCTTGAGAACACATCTATCGTGGTCTTCGGACAGCGACCGGAATCCCTGTCAGGAAGGAGACGGCGAGCAAGGCCTGTTGCGCCCGAACAAGGGTCGCTATTCAGTTTGCACTAGGCGCATAGCCCGTGCCGCTTGCAGAAATATCTCGAAACGTTCCAGTGTTTGGCGCCTCCCGAGACCCCTCCAGCCGTTGATGGCGGTCGAACCATTGGCTGGCGATGGCCGCATCAGCGACTCTGAAGATATGCGCATCCCTGAGCTCTTTGCGCGCGCAAACAATCTTAGGTCGAAGCTTCTGACATCGGGAGCCACACTTGAAAACGGGTGTCGCCGGGTTTCGAACTGACCTGAATATTGCCTCTGTGCTTCTTCACGATTCGCTGCACAGTGTCCAGGCCTAGTCCTGTCCCTTCTCCAACTCCCTTAGTGGTAAAGAAAGGCTCAAAGATGTGAGGCTGCACCTCGCGCGAAATTCCAGGACCGTTATCACCGATCTCAACTACAACGCAGCCATCGTCGCGGTAGGTTCGGACTCGAAGCTCGCCCTTTCCCCGCATGGCGTCAATCGCGTTGTCGATAAGGTTGGTCCAGACCTGGTTGAGCTCGCTCCCAAACGAATTCACGAGAAGGGGAACGCGCTGGTAGTCGCGCTGCACGACCACTCCTTGTTTCAACTTGTGATTCAAAATCGTGAGTGTAGTTTCCAGGCTCTTTACAATGTCCACGTTTTGCACTGGCGCCTGATCCATATGCGTGTATTCCTTGATTGCGCCGACCAAATCCGAAATTCGCGAGGTACTGCTTTCGATCTCGTGTAACAGGCTCGCGACTTCCACCGACGCAGCGATCCTGACTAGAGCGGCTCGGGCGGTGTCTCCGTCAAGTTTCGCGAACAGAGATTCAAGCACCTCGGGCTTGATATTCCTTCGCGCGAGACCCGCTGCCAGCTGCCACAAATCGTTCTGTCCGTGACTGCGCAACAAAGAATCAATCTGGTCTTCCAGGTCGCTGATGGTCAGGGCATCCGGTGGAACCACGTCCTGCTGTGTGAACGAGGCTTCCAGTTTTTCGATTTCTGATTTCTGAGCGGAAGTGAGATCACGTCTTCCCAGATCGAGACTCGCGTCCCTGATTTTCTTTAGAATGTGGCGCAATTGGCTGGTGGCACGTTTGGCGGCGGAAGCTGGATTGTTGAGTTCATGCGCAAGTCCTGCGGATAGCTTTCCGAGAGAGGCCAGGCGGTCGCGCTGTTGTTCGATACGAGTGGCTTCACGAATCCGGTCGGACATCAGACCCACCAGGCGCGTTGTCAGCTCTGGCATCTTCTGCACGAGTTCGGAAAATAGCGAAACCGGGAATTTCAAGACTCGGCCGTCAGTCATGGCTCGACCGCTCACCGTGAACTGCTTCATCCTGGAGAAGGGCAGCACCCCGGTGACGTCGCCCGGCTTGCCTGAAAGCACGACTGTTTCGCCACCAAATTCGCCTCGCCATTGAAACTGCCCTTCAAGAATTACGAACATCCAATCCGCCGGGTCACCTTGCCGGACATAGGTATCACCGGCCTTGAGATGCATCTCCTGCGACTGGCTGAGGAACCAGGCGATCTGCTCATCGGGCAGATCAGCGAAGGGCGGCACCCGAAGTAATTCCGATTTGTCGATCATTACACTTTGCTCAAGTACTGATGGATGAACTGCACTGCCACTGATCCTTCACCTACTCCGGAAGCCACTCGCTTTATGGAACCGTGGCGTACATCGCCGACGGCAAAAATGCCGGGAACATTGGTCTCGAGCAAGAACGGGTCTCGATCGAGTGCCCATCCCTTCGGGCGTTGCCCGTCACGAATAAGATCAGCACCGGTCAACAGGAAGCCGCGTTCGTCCCGTTCGACGGTGTTCGTCAGCCAATCCGTGCGCGGCAACGCTCCAATGAAGATGAACATCGCATTCGTCGGCACGCGTTCAATTTTATTGGTGTCAGAACAAAGAACCGAAATCTCTTCCAGGTGTGTTTCGCCATGCGCCTCAACCACGCCGGCATGCGTCCACAGCTGAATGTTGGGCATCTCTTGAATCTGGTCGATCAAGTATTGCGACATGGTGCTGGAAAGCGACTCACCGCGCACGAGAATAATGACGCGCTCCGCGTATCGGGCGAAGTTCATTGCCGCTTGACCCGCCGAGTTTGCCCCGCCCACCACATAGACAATCTCGCCCTTGCAGGACAGCGCCTCGGTAGCTCCGCCACCATAGTAGATTCCCGCACCCTGCAGTCTGTCTATTCCCGGAGCTTGCAGGCGCCGCCACTGTACCCCGGTCGCGATCATCAATGCGTGGCATGAGATCTCGTTCCCGTCCGCCAGCTTGATGATTCGGTAGGGCCCTTCCACCCGGACACCAACCGCTTCCTGCGGTGACAGGATTTCCACTCCGAAACGCTGGGCTTGCACCACGGCACGTCGGGCCAGATCGCCACCGCTGAGCCCGGTTGGAAATCCAAGATAGTTCTCGATGCGGGAGCTCATTCCAGCCTGACCGCCGGGCGCTTCCCGCTCAATCATCACAGTATGCAAACCTTCGGAGGCTCCGTAAACGGCAGCGGCTAGCCCGGCTGGCCCCCCACCCACAATCGCCAAATCGTAAAAGCTGGTTTGGGCCCGTGTCCGTAGTCCGACCTTTTGTGCGACGTCTGCGGGTACACTCTCAAGAAGCTTCGTCCCATCGGGAAAGAGCACGACGGGGAGATTGGTCGCTTCTGGACCTAAAGCTTCCAGAAGGCGCTTGGTTTCGGGATCATTAGCGGAAAGCTCCACATCAATCCACTGGTACGGCACGTGGTTGCGCGCCAGGAAATCGCGCAACTCGTAGGATCGTGGAGACCAGCGGGTGCCCAATACCCGGATTCCTTGAAACGTCGGACGAAAGGAAGCTTGCCAGTCATCGAGCAAATCATCCAGTTGCGGATACAAGTGCTCCGCCGGCGGGTCCCAGGGTTTCAAGAAAAAGTAGTTGATACTGGCCTGATTGATTGCGTTGATGGCAGCATTGGTGTCGGCGTATGCGGTGAGTAACGCCCGTTTTGCCCCAGGGAAGATCCCCATGGCTTCTTGCAGAAATTCGACCCCATCTATGCGTGGCATGCGCTGGTCGGCAAGGAGCAAAGCCACGCTGTCGTTACGCAGCTTCAATTGCTTCAAGAGATCGAGCGCGCCTTCGGGAGAATCGCTTCCGATGACCCGATATGAACCGCCGTACTGCGAACGGAGGTCACGCTCAATCGCCCGCAAAACATCGGAGTCGTCATCCACACTCAGCAAAATTGGTTTCGCCATGGCCGGTCTCAGTTTTTCGCAGACATCACAGATTGCTCGGTTACTGGGTGACTCAATTAGATACAGAAAAGTCCATTCGGGTCGCCCAATTCCTATTATGGCCCGAATCTTATGGGTGGGCGCTTTATCCAGCGGAATGGATCTGTGGGTCCAGAGAAGCGCGCACTCGTCGAAAGGGACTGGCGAAGATAAAGATGATCTCGGTGAACACCGGACTTGTGCGCGCAAGCAACCGCGTGGTCAGCTGAACTGAGCCCCATTTAATCCGCCCAGGAGCATTCACACGTCATCCGTTCTCCGTCATGCCGCGCCGAAAACCACCCCGCCATGTCGCGCAGACAGGTTGCCAGGTTGGCATGCGCTTCGCCTTCGCATTCGAAGAACCACGCCTTCGTTATCAGGGATACCCTGCGTCGCATACGATCAGCCACCCGAGCCACGAGGCACTTGGTGGGTCGGCTTGGCACCGATTGCTTGCGTTTACGCACCTTTGGAGATCGGCGCCGGGCAAGGCCAGTTGTGCCCGAACAGACGTCGCTATTCAGCTTGTGAACGAAATCAGGCAAAATATAGGGAGATGTCTCGGTGCCATCAGGCAGGTCATTAAGGATGACTTTGAGATGGCTAAGCCGCAGGGACAAGCCCGAAGGAGTTGGAAATGTTCTCAGCGAATTTGAGCATTCTTCCAGAGCCTCAAAGGCGACTTTGGGCTGAATTGAGAGACACCCCAAAGACGTTTGTGCTTTATGGAGGGACAGCCCTGGCATTGCGGCTCGGGCACCGACAATCGGAGGACTTCGACTTTTTCTCCAACAAGCCCTTTCGGCCCGCTGAACTGGCGAGGCCATCCCTTACTTGAAACATGCCGAAATGACCCAATTCCAAGACAACCCACTCACGGCGCTTGTAGATCGGAACGGCCCAGTGAAGCTATCGTTTTTTGGATCTTTGGGAATCAAGCACGTGCAGGACCCCGATATCGTGGAAGAAAACGGGATTCAGATTGCTTCGATGCTGGATCATCTTGCGTCCAAGCTGAAAACCGTTCAGATGAGGGCCGAGGCGAAGGACTATACGGATATTGTGGCCTCGTTCGACGCGGGCTTGACCCTAGCGAAAGGGTTGGCGGCCGCCGCCGCGATCTATGGAGGGGAATTCAATGGAGCACTAAGCCTCAAGGCGCTGACGTTCTTCGAGGATGGTGACCTCCCCAAGCTGACGCCGGATACAACAATGTGGATGGAGCGGCAGCGGACAAGAAAGATGCGCAACTATGTCTCGCCACGGTCTCGCCACGTCCAAGGACCTGATTCATTGGCAGCGGCACGGCGTGATCATCCCGAGTTTCAAGGGCAAGTGGAATGTGAAGTGGACGAAGTCTGGCGCCATCGTTCCAGAAAAAATCAATGGCAAGTATTGGATGTACTATCTGGCCGACGCCCAGGGAAAGGAAACTCAAATGGGCGTTGCTTACTCCGAAGATTTGCTCCACTGGACAGAGGCGCTCGACCATCCCGTTCTGGCGAGCCGCCCCGGTACGTTTGACTCGCAAGTTGTAGAGCCGGGTCGTCCACCGATCATAACGCCGCAAGGGATCTTCCTGATTTACAACGGTGCCGATGACAAACTGGTTTATTCAACAGGCTGGGTTCTCTTCGACAAGAAAGTTCCCTCCAAGGTCTTGGCGCGTTCGGATGAACCAGTATTCGGGCCCGAAAAGGAATGGGAAAAAGTGGGGCAAGTTCCGCATGTCGTGTTTGTTGAGGGCATGGTTCGGGACGGGAACCGCTGGCTGTTTTACTACGGCGCTGCTGACAAATACATTGGCGTCGCAACCGCGCCAGCGCTCTAAGGGTCGCTTGGACGAGGACGCACTCCTGAACGTCGCAAACAAGTGTCGTCGATGATATTGAGAAGAAGGAGGGTGAGGGCCAAGAGTAAGTTGTATGGAACAATCGCTCCAGCAATACTTCAATTCCTATAACACATGAAAAACGAGCCCCGCGTCGTCATTGGAGTAGACATCGGTGGAACTAAAGTGGCGGCCGGTCTGAAGGCGAGATTCTTGCACAAAACCGGACTCCGATGCTGACCACGGGTGCGCCATCCAACGGTCTTGCCGCGGTTTCTGCGGCGATTCAGGGACTTTTTCCTGACGCGTCCTCGCAGAATCAGATCGAAGCCATCGGCATCTGCGCCCCGGGACCGCTGGATCCGAAAACTGGTGTCATCATCAATCCCCCTAATCTCCCCATCTGGCATAACTACCCGCTGGCTGAGGAAATGCGCCGCGTGTATAACGTGCCGGTACGAGTCGATAATGACGCCAATGCGGCGGCGCTGGCGGAAGCGAAGTGGGGCGCGGGTCGTGGCTATCGGAACTTCTTTTACGCTACCGTGGGCACTGGAATCGGTAGGGGAATTATTCTTGATGGGCGCATTTTTCATGGAAAGACAGGCGCGGCGGCGGAAGGCGGGCACCTAGGGATCGACCGCAATGGACCGGTTTGCAATTACGGGAAACGCGGTTGCATCGAAACGCTGGCAGCGGGTCCAGCGATCGCCAGACGAGCACGTCAGAAACTTGAAAAGAATCCGAATTCCGTCCTTTGGGAAATGGCGGGCGGCAATATTCAGACGGTGAGCGCCGAAATGGTGGGGAGGGCTCATACCGCAAATGATTCTGTCGCCAAAGAAGTGATGCGCGAGACCCTGGACTTGTTGGCATACTGGCTTGGAAGCATCATTGATCTTCTGGAGCCTGATGCCATCGTGATCGGCGGAGGAGTTTCTTCGCTTCTCGCGCCCTTTCTGGATGAGATTCGTGAGCGCTGGCGAGGTGCCTGCATCAATCCACGCCCGCTGGACATCCCGCTGGTGCTTGCTCACTACGGCGAAAACGCCGGGATTGCCGGCGCCGCCGCACTCTGTGAATGAGGAGAGACGCAACCAAGACAGGCATCAGCAGGACCTTTACTTGCCGGGCCGATGGTATGGCTTCATTTTGAACCTTCGAAAGGTGCTATGAAACTGAACTCCTATCTTCTGAAGAGTACGGTTGTGGCGGCACTCGGTGGTCTTCTCTTCGGGTTTGACACAGCCGTGATCGCCGGTACCACTCATGCCCTGACAGAGACATTTCATCTATCACCATGGGCTTTGGGGATGACTGTCTCAGCAGCGCTCTGGGGAACCATCCTCGGGTCCATGCTCGCTGGCATTCCCGGCGATAAACTAGGTCGCCGTGACAGTTTACGTCTTATGGCGGTCCTTTACCTCGTCTCGGCGCTGGGATGCGCTTTTGCCCCTAACTGGTATGCACTTGTTCTTTTCCGCTTCATCGGTGGCCTTGGCATTGGAGGGTCATCCGTGCTGGGCCCTATGTACATTGCGGAGGTCGCGCCCGCCAAATGGCGAGGGCGCCTGGTGGGTTTGTTTCAATTCAACATCGTCTTTGGAATCCTGCTCGCCTATCTGTCGAACTACATTGTAGGCACGATGCAATTTGGTCCCGTCGAGTGGCGATGGAAGTTGGGTATCCCCGCCGTTCCCGCTCTATTCTTTCTGGTCATGCTGTTTGGAATCCCCCGCAGCCCCCGCTGGCTAGTGAAGAAACAGAGAATTGCGGAAGCGAGAGACGTCCTGCGGATGACAGGAGAGCAAGACTACGAGCAGGAGCTCCAGGAGATTATCGCCTCGATTGATGCAGAACATGTCAAAGATGATTCCCTATTCTCGTGGAAGTACCGCGTCCCGATTTTTCTGGCCGTTTCGATAGGCATGTTTAACCAGCTTTCCGGAATTAACGCCATCCTCTACTACTTGAACGATATTTTCGCCTATGCGGGCTTTAACAAAGTGTCTTCTGACTTGCAGGCGGTAGCCATCGGAGCGACGAACTTGATATTTACGATGCTCGCGATGTCGGTCATCGATCGCATCGGCCGCAAGACATTGTTATTGATAGGTTCTGTAGGGACGGCGGCGTGTCTCGGGGGCGTCGCTGCTGTATTTTTTACTCGGAGTCACCAGAACCTTCTGGTATGGCTGCTGATCGGCTACATCGCCTTTTTTGCATTTTCTCAAGGCGCGGTCATCTGGGTTTTTATCAGTGAGGTCTTTCCCAATCGCGTCCGGGCGAAAGGTCAAAGTTTGGGCAGCTTTTCCCACTGGTTCATGAATGCGCTTATTTCCGGAATTTTTCCGCTTTTGGCCGCGTCTTCTGGCGGATACCCCTTCGTTTTCTTCTCTCTCATGATGGTGCTGCAGTTTTTCGTGGTCGTCTTTTTCTACCCTGAAACTAAGGGTGTTTCGCTCGAACAGATGCAGAAGAAACTGGGCATTGCTTGAGTTGATGACGATGGCAATTTCAGCAGCGAGCACGGCGGCTAGGCGCACGCTGGACGCCGTCTCTGGTTCTCAACTCACATACTACCTGGAGTCTAGCTATGAATAAGAGAACCTTCATCAAGCTCTTCGCTGCTGCCATCGCGATCCCGGCCGTATCGCGCTTATTGGCATGGGCGGGAGGGGAAAGACTCAAAAATTGGGCGGGTAATCTCGAGTACAGCACTGACCGCCTGTACGCCGCCACGGCGCTTGAACAAGTGCGAGACTATGTCAAGAAGGAAAACAAGCTTAAGGTACTGGGCACGCGTCATTGTTTCAACAATATTGCCGACAGCACGGATGGCTTCCTGTCGGTAAAGCTGATGGACAAAGTAATTGCGGTCGATCCGGCGAAGCGTACTGTGACAGTCGGTGCGGGTATCACCTATGGCCAGTTATGCCCGTATCTTGACAGTAAGGGGTTTGCTCTACATAACCTGGCATCGCTGCCGCATATTTCTGTGGCGGGGGCGTGCAGCACGGCAACGCATGGCTCGGGCGAGAAGAATGGAAATCTGGCTACCGCGGCGTCTGGACTGGAAATTGTGACCGCGTCAGGCGACGTAGTGAATCTATCGCGCGAACGCGACGGGGATAAGTTTCTCGGGGCGGTAGTGGGACTGGGGGCGCTGGGCGTGATCACAAAGATCACGATTGATATTCAGCCGACGTTCCTGATGCGGCAGTATGTTTACGAGGACCTTCCACTGAGCCAGTTGAAGGATCATTTCGATGCAATCGAATCCAGCGCGTATAGCGTGAGCTTGTTTACAGATTGGCAAAAGCAGCGCATCAACGAAGTTTGGATTAAGAGCCGCGTCGGAGAAGGAGAGGCGTTTCACGCTAATCCCGAATTTTTCGAGGCGAGGCTGGCGACCCGCAATCTCCATCCGATTGCGGAACTATCGGCGGAAAATTGTACCGAGCAGATGGGCGTGCCCGGTCCCTGGTACGAACGGTTGCCACACTTTCGAATGGGTTTTACTCCGAGCGCCGGCAAAGAGCTGCAATCAGAATATTTCGTTCCACGACAGCATGCGGTCGAAGCGATTCTGGCGGTGGAACGATTACGCGATCAGGTAAGCCCTCACCTGCTGATCTCCGAGATCCGGGCGATCGCCGCCGATGAGCTGTGGTTGAGTCCCTGTTATGAACAACCTTGCGTAACAATTCACTTTACGTGGAAGCAGGACTGGCCCGCCGTAAAGAAGTTGATGCCTGTGATCGAGAAAGAGCTATCCACGTTTCATGCGCGGCCGCACTGGGGAAAGCTGTTTACGACGTCGCATACGGAACTGAAGGGTATTTACAAAAAGATCCCTGAGTTTATCGAGCTGAGCAGGAAGTACGACCCGAAGGGCAAGTTCCGCAATGAGTACCTCAACAAGAACATTTTCGGCAATTAACGCCGGTTGCATAGGTCAAGAAGGCGGTACGTTGCCGATCCGCGTCCTCGTGAAATCGGGGAACCGTTATACGGCCACCTGTCCGGGCACGACAGTTTCGCATTCCTACCAGCGCCTTCTCAACGGACCTGAGGTTTTCGCCTGACCGGCAACTAATGGGGAAGGGCGATTTTGGCGACGCTTTAAGAAACTACAACCGACCAGAATGTATTCCCGATCTCTCAGATACGCTTAGGCAGGTCTCTGTTGAAACTATTCAGGTTGGACAGGGCTGATCTGTGAACGTCGAGTTCCCTAATTCTTTGCTCTTGCGTTCTTCTGAGCGACAAGAGCGCGCTCGCTTAAGGGCGGACGTCGGCGAGCCACTCGCAATGACTTGATGTCCAGTTCCAATTCGTGAATCTGGCGTCGCAAGGTGT
>JBKPCG010000015.1:0-33218 GCA_046727255.1 Acidobacteriota bacterium
CGGTTGGCGGTGAGCCCGGAGCCCGAGCGAGGATCGCCGGAGAGTAAACCTGCAAAGGAACTTTCCGAGAGGGTCAGCAAGGGTCTAAACGCGAGCTACTGGCCGAGAGGAATGAGTCCAACATCACCTCGGGACTCTCTATGTTTGGCGGCTGCGGGTTTCCACTCGCGAGCTGCGAACTGCTCTACCGGCAGCGGCGCCCGTCCCACCGAGCGGCTGCTTCCCCCTCCAGTTCCTTCAGGGCCCTTGCGTGACGGGTAGAGGCGCAGGGGTCTCTAATAGCCGTCGCAGAATCCTGTTCCTCGCGGGAATCTCCGCCACCGCATCCGCATGGACAACGTAAGCGCCGTGGGGCAGGGTTTGTCCAAAGGGAATCTGGAAATTCGCGGTGCCTGCTTTGAGCGTGAAGTGCTGATAACCGAGGGCGGTCGCCCGGCCGATTTCATTGATGGCTACGATGATGAACGTGAGATCGAAGTCGTCATTCGTGCCGTTGGAGATTTGAACCGCACCATCAATGCGATCGCCGCGAACCTGCGGAGGGCGAACCCATTCGAGCACCAGGCTAGCCGACACCACGGTCTGGAGTTCTTTGCTGATGCGGTTAGCAGGACGGGAGGAGTCTTCAACGGTCACGGTGTAGGCAAACTTCCCAAGCGTGGTGGGACGGCCTGCCAGAACTCCTTCGGGAGTAAGGGAAATCCCTTCCGGTAAATTCCCCGCTGTGACACTCCAGTGGTAGGGCGGAACGCCGCCGCGAGCGGTCAGCGGAATGCGCACTTCCACTCCGGGGTCGAGCGAAGGCAGAGTCTCGTCCACGATCGTTAGTGGCGGAGCGGTCTGAGCCCACGCAAAAGCCCCGAGACAAAACACTGCCAAAGCAACCATCCGAGCGATTCGTGCCACATCCACCCCCGTTCCTCGATTTGATTTTACGCTGGCCACGGCGTACAAAAATTGCAGTATGTCACTTCGCGTTGTGCGCCGCCTGATTGCCCTCTCGGTCTTCCTCTTCATTGCGAATGCCGGAGCGCAGACCCCTTCCCCGCCGAAAGCAGATAACGGGGAGGAAGCGTCCATCTTCGAGCGCATCCTCAATCGCGCCCGCTTTGAGAACGACGGCACCGGGGTCGAAGAAACCGAGGCGGTCATTCGGATACAGAGTCAGGCGGGCGTCGAGCAATTTGGTCAGCTGGTGTTTGGCTACTCGTCCGCGACCGAACAGCTGAAAGTCGAATATGTCCGGGTTCGCAAGCCCAATGGACAGGTTGTCATAACGCCCGACTCGACCGCGCAGGATTTCGCCCCCGACGTCCTGAGAGAAGCCCCGATGTATAGCGACTACCGGCAACGGCACATCTCGGTGACCGCACTTCGGCCCGGAGACACGCTGGAATACAAGACCGTCACGCGCATCGTGACGCCGCTGGCCGCGGGGCACTTCTGGTATGAGCACCGATTCCCGAAGGGAGTAGTCGTCAACGAAGACCGTCTTGAAATCGATATACCGAAGTCGCGCGAAGTAAAGCTAAAGACGCCAACACGCAAGCCCGAGATTCAGGACAACGGCGATCGCCGAGTCTACACCTGGGTCGGGAAGGATATCCGGCCAGATCGCGACAAGGATGAGGACCGTGATGACGACGATGAGATCGGTCCCGACGTGCAACTTACAACCTTCGCGGATTGGAGGCAGTTGGCACAGTGGTACGCACGGCTGCAGGGCGAGCGCATGGCGGTGGATGAAAGCGTCCGGAGCAAAGCCGCCGAGTTATCCAATGGCGCCGACACACCGGCGGAGAAGGCGCGGCGCTTGTACGACTTCGTGGCCCGCAATGTGCGCTATGTGAGCTTGTCGTTCGGCGTCGGACGGTATCAACCACACGCCGCTTCGGACGTCTTACAAAGCGGTTATGGAGACTGCAAGGACAAGCACACCTTGCTATCGGCCATGTTGCGGGCGGAGGGAATTCAAAGTTATCCGGTACTGATCCATAGTGCGCGCAAGCTGGATCCGGACGTGCCCTCGCCGGCGCAGTTCGATCACGTGATCACCGCCGCACGACTTGGTCCGGGTGCAGGCCTGACATGGCTGGACACGACCACCGAAGTGGCGCCGTACGGGCTCATTCTCTATCAGTTGCGAAACAAGCAAGCCGTCCTGGCATCGGAGGATGCCGATGGCGGCCTGCAGCGCACGCCGGCCGATTCGCCGGTGAAGAGTTCGGCCCACTTCATGATCGATGGCAAACTCAGCGAGTTCGGCGCCCTCGACGCCACACTCGAATACACTGCGCAGGGCGATCGCGACTTTCCGATGCGCGCCGGCTTTCGTCAGGTTCCGCAGGCGCGGTGGAAGGATTTCGTTAAGATTCTCTCCACGAGTTGGGGCTTCCCCGGAGAAGTGGACCAGGTACAGCTCGATTCGATCGAGGACACAGCCAAGCCCTTCCACCTGAAATATCACTTACACCAGGATCGATATTTCGCAGTCCCGTCGGCCAGTGTGAATTTCCGTCCGGTCCCGCCGCTGGGAGTTCGCGCCGTCACATCTTCCTCCAAGAGCAAGGAACCGATCGAAATCGGTCCGGCCGGCGATATGGATTACAGAGTGCGTCTGGAGTTTCCGTCAAATTATTCGGTGCGTACGCCCTTGGCTGTGAAAATGTCGCGGGACTACGGAGAATATTCTTCGACATACTCCCTGACCAAAGGAGTACTGGAAGGCGAACGCAAGCTGACCGTCAAACTGAACGAACTCCCCGCCTCCCGCCGTGCGGACTACGACTCGTTTCGCAACGTCACGCGTAGCGACGAGAGCCAAGTCCTCACCGCTTCGATCCTCGCTCCGTCGGGGAGGAACGTCGAGAACGCATCTGCCAGAATCGAAGGAACTTCTGCCGAGCTTCACAAAGCCGGAGTCAAGGCCCTCCAGGGCAAGGATTATCGCAGCGCCATTGACCTGCTGAAGCGCGCCATCGATCAGGATTCGAGTCTCAAAGAGGGATGGTACGACCTGGGACAGGCATACGCGGGCGTGAATAACCATGCCGAAGCGATCCGCGCATTCCGCAAGCAAATCGAACTCGATCCCAACCACCAAAGCGCGAATGGCGACCTCGCCATGGAACTCCAGCAATCCGGACACGGCGAGGAAGCGATCGCCGCCTACCACAAGCAGTTGGAGATTGTTCCTTTCCAGAAATCCGCGCACAAGAATCTCGGCATGCTGCTGGCACAACTAGGACGAGATGCCGATGCGCGCACGGAACTCGAAGCGGCAGCCTCGATTCCGCCGGACGATCCGGAAACGAAGTTGTCGCTGGCGCAGGTGTACACGCGACTGGGCGAGAAGACGAAGGCGGAGGAGTTGCTGAAGGGGCTCACCGGTTCGGCAGGTGCGGATTCCGGGCAGGATATCTTTGCTGCGGCGCTGGCCGCCAACATCGATCCCGTACAGACAGAAAACGATGCCCGCCAGGTTTTGTACGACATTGGAGAACAGTTCGACTCCGGCGAGTACGACCGCCTGGGTCCCTCGGCATTTTCTTCCATGCGGCTCGTGGCCTTGGCATGGTCGCGCATCGGGTGGTCAAAGTTTCTGCGCGGCGAAAACTTGGACGCACTTCAATTTCTGAATGCGGCGTGGCTCTTGAGCCAGTCCGGAACGGTCGCCAACCGCCTGGGACAAGTGCTCGAAAAGCAGGGTCAGCGCGAAAAGGCGCGCCAGATATACGCCTTCGCAGTGGCGGCTGGAGGCAGTGCGCTGGCGGATTCGCGCGAACGGCTCGGGAAGATTGCTTCCGGCACCGGTTCCGCCGCGCAAAGCGCAGCTCAGGCCGCGACCGATCTTGTCCAGTCGCGTACGGTCAAGCTCGGTTCGATTACGACCAAGGCAGCGTCGGCGCGGTTCAATCTTGTGTTTGACAGCTCGCCGCGTCCGGAGCGCGCCGAGTTTGTGGAAGGGGATGAAGCTCTTCGCGCAGCCGCCACCCAGCTCACGGAGAAAGACTTTCCCGTGAAATTTCCGGATGTGTCTTCCGTCAAGATCGTTCGACGGGCTCAGCTCACCTGCACTGCTTCGGGATGCGGTATTGAGCTCTTGCCGATCGAGCCGGGACAAGCAGGCGCAAGTCAGGCCGCCTCCGCCAACAGGAAGTAGCTTGCGCCCCTCGACGCCTTCGCACCGGCTCCGATAATCTATTGAGTCCTGTAGGGGAGGTCCTGCAATGCGGGAGGCCGTCGAGCGACTTTGGCCGGAAATTCAGTGGATCAGCGATACCAAGCTGCGGGAGCAGGTCATGCAGACTTGGATCAAGGCGTTGGAGCGCAGTCCGCTGAAGCCTGAGGATTTGCATCAGATCCCCTTCACGCTACTGGTTCCGAATTGCCCCATTACGTTCATGGAGCACAAACGTTGCGTGGTGCACATTGCGCGTGACGCCGCCAAGGTCATGACCGGCTTCATGGGCCGGGCGTTGCCGATCGACGCGGACGTAGTCATCGCCGGAGCCATCCTTGCAGACGTCGGCAAGTTGCTCGAATATGAACTCGGTCCCGACGGCAAAAGCCGGCAAAGCGAACGCGGCGAGGCATTGCGCCACCCGTTTACAGGAGTGGCGCTCGCCATGGAGTGCGACGTGCCTGATGAGGTCTGCCACATCATCGCCGCCCACGCCGCCGAAGGCGATCTCGTGAAGCGCACGACCGAAGCGTTCATCGTGCACCATGCGGATTTCATGGCGTTCTTGCCGTTTAAGAATCCGAAGAATGTGAAAGTGAAATAATGGGTTGATCGCCCTGTCTTAAATAGAACTGTCATCCTCAGCGAAGCGAAGGACCCGCTTTCTCCTCGTCCGCCAGAAAAGCAGATCCTTCGCTTCGCTCAGGATGACAATTCTTTAGGTTTTGGTTCGTGAGTCAACAGAAGGTTATTAGGAGAAGCCAGTGTCCACCGGGCAACAAGCTGCCGCCAAAGAAACCATCACCGCGAAAATGTCCCGCTGGGCTGCGGAGCTCGAGTACAAGCAGCTTTCGCAAGAAGCCGTCTATCAGGCCAAGCGCTTCCTGCTCGATTCCGCGGGCTGCGCGCTGGGCGGATTTCAACAGCACGACGTCATCATTGCGCTGGAAGTCCTGAATGAAATTGCCGGTCGCGGTCCGGCGACAGTCATCGGCACCGGGAAAAAGATCGACGCGGTCTCGGCGTCGCTCGCAAATGCGCTGATGATCCGTTGCATGGATTACAACGATATTTACTGGAAACAGGACCCATCGCACCCGTCAGATATTTTCCCTGCGGCAATGGCATGTTGCGAACGCGCCCAGAGTAACGGCAAAGAGCTCATCGTCGGCTTTGTGCTCGGCCACGAATTCGAAATGCGATTGTGCGAGGCGGCGTTTCCGGGAATTCGCGAGCGGGGATGGCATCACGCGACGCTGACGGCGTTTGTTTCGCCGATCGTGGCCGGCCGCGCCTTGCGCCTGCCCTGGGAACAGATTCAACACGCTATCGGAATTTCGGCTTCGCACCATTGCACGATGGGGGCGGTAACGGCTGGCAAACTCACAATGATGAAAAACACCGTCGATCCCATGGCGACGCAAAGCGGCGTGCTGGCCGCGCTGCTAGCCGAGAAGGGCTACAGCGGACCGGAGCACGTGGTTGACGGCAAAGAAGGATTGGCGCACTGCTACGGTCCGGAGTGGAAGTTGAATCTGCTGACCGATGACCTGGGCGAATCCTGGCGCATTACGCAGTGCGGGATGAAGTTTTTTCCGACCGAGGCGCTGACCCACGCTCCGATCTCGGCGGTGCTCGATCTGGTGAAGAATAACGATCTGCGCCCGGAGAACGTGGAGAAGATACAGATCCGGTCGCTGGCGCGCGCCGCCGACATTTTGTCAGATCCGAGCAAGTACGATCCGCTCACGAAGGAGACGGCCGACCATTCCCTGCCCTACGTGATCGCCGCTGCACTTGCTGACCGACAAGTCACGCCCGCTCAGTTCGAGATGAAGAAGATCATGGATCCGACGATCCGGGCGCAGTTGAAGAAAGTCGAGGTCGTCGCCGATCCCGAGATCGAGAAGGTATTTCCGGCGCTCCAGCGGGTGATCGTGAACATCGCGACGACCGAGGGGCGGACGTTCTCGAAGCAGCTGGATTATCCGAAGGGCGACCCGCGCAATCCGCTCAGCGATGCCGAGATTGAAGAGAAGTTTTCGGCCTTGGCCGAAGGAGTGCTTTCCAAGAGCGCGCAGAAAAAGCTGGTGGACGCCATCTGGAACCTGGAGAAGATCGGTTCGGTATCGAAGCTGATGGCCATGATGAAGGCTGATGTAAAGAGGAGAGCGATGCACGGTACAGCGAAGAGGTCGAAACCGAAGGCAACAAGCAAGAAACGTCGCTGAGTGTGACGAAACATAAAAGAAGGAATAGGAAATGCCTGATCTTAAGGACACGATGGCCGCGGGCTTCGAGGTCCGCTACAAAAAGCTTGCCGCCAGGGTTCGCGAGTTGGCGGGGCCGCTCAGCGATGAACAGTTCTGGACTACGCCGTTCCCCTACGGAAACAGTTTTGGGCACCTGGTGCTGCACCTCACGGGCAATTTGAACTATTACGTCGGGGCGCAGATTGCGCAGACGGGATACGTCCGGGACCGCCCACGGGAATTTGCGGAAACGGCACGTCCGCCTAAGGTAGAAACACTGAAGAAGTTCGATGATGCGATTGACGTCGTGCTGCGGACAATTCGGAGTCAGTCCTCGGAAGACTGGTCGAAGCCATACACTGCGGTAGGTTCGGATTCGCCCGACCGGTTCGACATGGTTTTGCAATGCGCGACCCATCTGGATCACCACATCGGGCAGATGATCTACCTGGGATTCGAGTCGAAACGTGACTGAACCTTCGCCCGAAAGTCGATCACGACGAGTGTTTCGGATGCCGACGCGAAAGAGCGTCTGGCTCTATGACTATGACCACGTGAAGTATCGTACTCGGCTTCACTGGGCGTTGTCGTTCGCAGCGGGGCTTGTTCTGGCGGCCATTGGTTGCCTGGGTGCGCGGTCCACGGTCATACGGTATCGATCAGGGGACGGTAGTGACACTGCGTTGCTAGCGTTGAGCGCAACATGCGTCGCAAGCGCCGTGATCGAACTACCGGCGGCGCTCGTTTACTTCTATCGGCGTTGGCGAGCCGAGACGACGGGCAATTTCGACTATGAGGTTATTGAGGACCCAGGCCAGAAGGGCAGTCATGGAGTTCATCATGGGCCAGACCATCACTGAAAAAATCGCGCAGACACACATGTCGGAAGGGCCGAAGCGCCCGCTGCGGACTGGAGACTTTCTCTCGATCCGTCCGCATCGCTGCATGACGCACGACAACACGTCCGCCGTCATGAGCAAGTTCAAGGGGCTCGGCGCGAAGAAGATCGAAGATCCGCAGCAGTTGGTATTCGCGCTCGACCATGACATCCAAAATCAGGACGAATCGAACCAGAAAAAGTACCGCGCGATTGAAGCGTTTGCGAAAGAACACGGCGTCGACTTCTATCCAGCCGGCTCGGGCATCGGACACCAGATCATGGTAGAGCGCGGCTACGTGGTGCCCGGTTCGTTTGTGGTCGCCTCCGATTCCCACTCCAATATGTACGGCGCGCTGGGCGCTGTAGGAACTCCGATTGTGCGCACCGACGCAGCGGCAGTCTGGGCGACGGGCGAGTTCTGGTGGCAGATTCCGCGCTCAATCCAGGTAGTGCTCGAAGGCTCGCTGCCAGAGGGCGCAACTGGCAAGGACGTGATCATCACACTTTGCGGTCTCTACAACCACGACGAATGTCTGAATGCGGCCGTCGAATTCACGGGACCGGGCGTGGCATCCCTCACAATGGATGGGCGGTTTTCCATTTCGAACATGACCACCGAGTGGGGCCCGCTGGTTGGATGGTTTCCCGTCGACGCAGTCGCAATCAAGTATCTGCGCGGCGTTCATCAGCGTCTCAAGTCGATGGGCATTGAGCGGTTTTCAGAAAACGACATCGAGAGTTGGGAGACGAATCCGCTTAGCCCGGACCGGGATGCCGTGTACGCGGCGCGTATCGTGCTCGACCTCGGCTCGGTAACTCCACATGTCTCTGGGCCCGACACGGTGCAGGTCATGCAGTCCCTCGCGGATATGGAGAAGGACAAAGTCGCGATCCAGAAGGCCTATCTGATTTCCTGCGTGAACTCGCGAGTGGAAGACCTGGAAGCGGCGGCGAAAGTTCTGAAGGGGAAGAAAATCGCTACCAGCGTGAAGTTTTATCTATCGGCCGCCAGCAAATGGGTGCAGGAAGAATCGGAGCGGCGCGGTACTTGGCGAACATTGATCGATGCAGGCGCGACTCCTCTGCCGTCGGGATGCGGGCCCTGCATAGGGCTCGGCATTGGATTGCTGGAGCCGGGCGAGGTCGGCATTTCAGCAACTAATCGGAACTTCAAGGGGCGAATGGGATCGCGAGACGCCAAGTGCTATCTGGCGAGCCCGGAAGTGGTCGCAGCCTCGGCGGTGGCAGGCTACATCCGCGGCCCGTATGAGTTTGGCACGGGTGCGCCTCAGCGCAAATACACCGAACTGGCAACTACATTCGGCGGCGCGGAAAGAGTTGAGATTCTCGCCGGCTTCCCTCAGCGCCTGCGAGGCCGGCTCGTTTTCATGCCGCAGGATAACGTCAACACCGATGCGATCTACGGCAAGGACTACACCTATCGCGACGACATGACGCCCGAGATGATGGCGAAGGTCGTGATGGAAAACTACGATCAACAATTTGCGACGCGAACGCAGGCGGGCGACGTCATTGTAAGTCAGTTCAACTTCGGGACGGGATCAAGTCGCGAGCAAGCGGTGACGTGTCTGAAGGCCAAGGGAATTCCCCTCGTGATCGCGGCCAGTTTTTCGCAGACCTATCTGCGCAACGCGTTCAATAACGGGTTCCTCTGCATTGAAGTGCCGGAGTTCGTGGCGCGGCTGCGCGAGCAGTTCGCAAAACAAATTGCGGCAAAAGAGATGACGGTCATTCCAGGCGACGACATCGACATCGCCTTCACCGCCAGCACGATTACTTGGCGCGGGGAGAAATTTACGTTTCCGGCGCTGGGCAGCGTGCCGCAATCCCTCGTGATCGCGGGCGGAGTGGAGAATTTGGTAGCAAAACGATTGGCGATTTAACCGCAGAGAGTGACAAGTTCACAAAAAAGAGACAAATTAATGATCTGTCATCCTGAGCGAAGCGAAGGACCTGCTTTCCTCCGCGAACACGGCGCCCTCTGCGGTCTAAGCTGTTGATTCTAGTTTTTGGAGCATTCATTAATGGCGAAACACACGGTCATCACCATGCCCGGAGACGGCATCGGCAATCAAGTCTTACCGGAGTCGTTGCGAGTTCTGAAAGCGGTCGGCCTCGACGCCGAATACATTCACGCAGACATCGGATGGGACCGCTGGTGTGCGCAGGGCAACGCGCTTCCGGATCGCACGATGGAGTTGCTGACGAAACACAAGCTGGGGCTGTTCGGAGCCATCACCTCGAAGCCGAACAAAGCCGCGCAGGCTGAACTCAAGCCGGAACTGCAAGGCAAAGGCTATGTCTATTACTCGCCAATCGTGACCATGCGGCAGAAGTTCAATCTCGATATCTGCATGCGTCCTTGCGTCGGGTTCACCGGGAACCCGCTGAACTACATCCGCAAGAAAGCAAATGGCGGATACGACGAGCCCCTCATTGATACCACGGTATTCCGGCAGGGGACGGAAGGCCTGTACGCCGGCGTGGAGTGGACGAATCCTCCGGACAACGTGCGTGCCGCCCTGAACAGCCACCCGAGGTTCAAAGCATTCGCCAATGTACCCGGCCCGGAACTGGCGGTAAGCTGCCGCATCATCACACGCAATGCGGCGACGCGCATTGTCACAGCTGCTTTCGAGTATGCGAAGAAGCGCGGCTTCAAAGGTGTAACCATCTGCGAGAAGCCCAACGTGGTCCGCGAAACCTCGGGCATGATGGAAGAAGTAGCCAAGGAAGTGGCAAAGAACTATCCCGGCATTGCGCTCTGGTCCACAAACATTGACGCCCAGCTGATGTGGCTGAACAAGAATCCGGAAGCGTACAACGTGATCGTGGCCTCGAACCTGTTCGGCGACATCCTCTCCGATGCCTTCGCAGGGCTGGTTGGCGGGCTCGGGTTCGCCGCCTCTGGAAACATTGGCGACGACGTAGCAGTCTTCGAGCCGACGCACGGCTCGGCTCCCAAGTACGCGGAACTGAATCCCCCGATCGTGAATCCGATCGCCATGATCCTGTCGGCGGCGATGATGCTCGATCACGTGCACGAAGATCAGAAAGCAAATCGTATCCGCAAAGCCATTGCCGACGTGGTACGCGAAGGCAAAGTCCGGACGTACGATATGATGCGTCTGACGGGCGGATCGAAAGCCATCAGTCAGGGCGCCGCTTCGACGGTCCTGATTACAGACGCAATTTTGGAAAAGCTGAAATAGTGATAACCAGGGAGGACACGGAGGCACACAGAGGCACTCGAAGATTTTGGTGCCCCCGTGTTCCGCCGTGCCCTCGTGGTAAAGGTTCTTATGAGCAGCGCAGTTGAAACCTCGCCGCGTTCCACCGAAGCCGGTCATTGGGGCAAGGACGTCCGCTCGGACGTACACGTTGCCTTCGACGTACGCGATGGCGGAGGCATTGAAATCTCATTTGAATCGCGAGTCGCTCCGTACTATGGGAACTCGATTCTGGAGCAGGCCCGCGCCGCGCTCGACGAACTCGGCGTCAAACACGCGCGGGTTTCGATTCATGACGAAGGTGCGCTGCCGTTTGTTATTGCCGCCCGCATCGAAGCGGTGGTCCGGAGAGCCGGGCTCGCGCTCGGTAAACGATCTCTGCCCGTGCAACATCCACTTCCCGCTCCGTCCGCGAAGGATCGATTGAGGCGATCGCGTCTCTACCTTCCGGGGTCAGAGCCGAAGTACTACATCAATGCGGCGCTTCACGAGCCGGACGCGATCATCCTCGATCTCGAAGATTCCGTCCATCGCGGAGAAAAGGAGGCCGCTCGCATCCTGGTGCGAAACACGTTGCGTGCCGTCGATTTCCGCGCCTGTGAGCGCATGGTGCGGATCAACCAGTTGCCGCTCGGGCTGGAAGATCTGGCCGACCTGGTGCCGGAGAGTCCGGACTTGATCCTGATGCCGAAGGTGGAGGATCCGCAGCAGGTAGCCGAAGTGGACCGGATGATCGGCGAACTCAAAGGACGAAACGGAATCATCCGCCCGATCTGGATCATGCCGATTCTGGAAACGGCGATGGGAATTGAGAATGCGTTTCCCATCGCAGCCGCCAGCGAAAACGTGGCTGCGCTGACCATCGGCTTGGAAGATTACACCGCCGACCTGGGCGTCGCGAAGACGCTCGAAGGCCGCGAATCGCAGTACGCGCGCGCGCGCGTGGTGAACGCGGCGCGGGCGGCGGGCGTGCAGGCGATTGACTCGGTGTTTTCCGACGTCGCCGACCTGGAGGGCCTGCGGCGGTGGGGCCAAGCATCGCGCGCGCTCGGATTTGAAGGCATGGGATGCATTCATCCCGGGCAGATCCGCGTGGTGCACGAAGCATTCGCGCCTACACAAGCCGAGATCGAAAAAGCGCAAAAAATTGTCGCAGCCTTTGAAGACGCGCAGCAGAAAGGATTGGCCGTAGTCAGTCTAGGCTCGAAAATGATTGATCCGCCGGTGGTACAGAGAGCGCTGAAGTTGGTGGAGCGCGCCAAAGCGATGGGACTGGTCCCGTGAGCGAACGTGCAGAACTCGCGCACAACGCGGCCGGACGCTCCGTCCCGGCGATGGTCAACGGGCGCCCCCAGATTCCCTTCCTGGGCGTGGGAAAATTCCAGCCCCGCGGCCGCAAGGCAACTACGCCCATCCGCTCAAACAAAGATTACCCGGACAACGGCGACAAGCGCGTTCCCGATCTTGAGACTGCGTTGCGCAAGTGCGGATTGCGCGACGGGATGGTGATTTCCAGCCACCACCATCTGCGCGACGGCGACAAGGTTGCGCTCATGGCGCTCGAAGCAGCGGCGAAGATCGGCGTCAAGGATCTGCTGTGGTTCCCGAGTGCGTCGTTTCCTTCGCAGAAGGGCGCGATTGAACTGATGGAAAAGGGCGTCATCCATCATATCGAAGGCAGCATGAATGGCCCACTAGGCGACTATTGCACACAGGGAAAGATGCGCGGCATGGGCGTGCTGCGCTCGCACGGCGGCCGCTACCAGGCCATTCAGGACGGAGAAGTTCACATCGATATCGCCGTGATTGCCGCACCCACCGCCGATCCTTTCGGCAACGCCGACGGCTCGCACGGCAAGTCGGCCTGCGGTTCGCTGGGGTTTGCGTTTGCGGATTCAACGTACGCGGATCACGTAATCGTCGTGACTGACAATCTCCTACCCTTCCCGTGCGTTCCGTGGCAGATCCAGGGAAACAATGTGGATCATGTGGTCGAAGTCGAGACGATTGGCGATCCGGCAAAAATCGTTTCCGGCACCACGCAGATCACGCGCTCGCCCGATCGGCTGCGCATCGCGGAACTGGTAGCGAAATTCCTGCGCGCAGCCGGCATCATGAAGAACGGGTTTTCCTTCCAGGCGGGCGCAGGCGGAATCGCATTGGCCTTTGTTCAATACCTGAAGCAGATGATGAAGGAAGACGGAGTAAAAGCGCGCTTCGTTCGCGGCGGTTCGACGAAAGTCCTGGTCGAACTGCTGCAGGAAGGACTGACCGATTACATCCTCGACGGACAGACGTTTGATCTCGACGGCGTGAAATCGATGGCGAACGATCCGCGGCACGTCGCGACTTCACCGTTTATCTCTTACAACTACCACGGCAAGGGGAACTTCGCTTCGCTCGTGGATGCGGTCGTGTTGGGTGCCACCGAAGTGGACGTCAATTTCAACGCAAACGTGGTCACACACTCCGACGGGCGCTTGCTCCACGGGATCGGCGGCTGGCAGAATTGCCTCTTTTCCGACTGCTCGATCCTGGCGGTGCCATCGTTCCGCGATCGTATCCCGGTGATCGTGGACCAGGTGACGACCCTGACGGGCCCGGGCGAGATGATCGACGTGGTCGTGACTGAGCGCGGGATCGCCATCAATCCGCGGCGTCAGGATTTGCTCGACGCAATGAAAGGATCGAAGCTGCCGGTCCGTCCGATCCAGGACATAAAGTCCGAAGTAGAAAAGATCTGCGGTGGCAAGCCCGCCCAGCCGAAACTCGGAGACCGTCCGTGTGCGGTTGTGAAGTGGGTAGACGGGACGGTACTGGACACAGTTTGGCAAGTCGCCTGACAGGCGATCACAAAGGTTCGCCTGTCACCTTGTGGAACTGATTTTCTTTGCGACCTTTGCGAAGCCTTAGCCCCAACTTTGCGGTTAAAGGCTCTTCGCCGCGACCGCGACGCCTCGTCAGCGAGTCCCGATGAAAATATTTCGAACCATTATGTTTTCTTTCGTTTACTATCGTTTGTCAGGCTCCAGCCCAGCCGGGTAGATTTAGGAAGTGAGATTCCCCGTGATCATCAAAAAACTCGGACTTCTCCTCATCGGCGCCATAGTCCTTCTGCTAGCCTGTTCCCGCCTGCAGCCCTCCGTCAAAGAACCCAAGGCGAAGCCCGGCGCGACTCGGCCCTCAGCAATCAAGGTTGAAGTAAACGATGGTGGGCCGGTCGTTCTCACCACCAGCACGGCCGAGTTCCAAGCAAGACCGGATGGCTACGTCCAGGCATTTTTGCTGAAGGATGGCCAGAAGCTTTCTCTCGACGAGCCTCGCGTCGGCGCAACTTCTGACAGTGATTTTGTGATGGCCGGTGGCAAAGAGGTCCACTTCACACTCGATTTCCAGCAGGTCCGGGTGTTGGAGGCGGTCGGAAAAATGGGCGCCGGCAAACGAGTCGAAATCCCGGCTCGTCCGCTAGGCCCGGCGGGCACGGAAATGCAGCGGATCCTCGCGCTCGAAGTGTATGACATGTTCCCGAATATTTTGCTCAGCACGGTCGAATACCGGAACACGGGTACGAATGAGATTGCGATCGAGAAGAGCGTGGATCAGCGCCATCGCATGAGCGCAAAGCTTGCTGACGCCAAAGCACAGCCCTGGGATATGTGGTCGTTTCACGGATCGAGCTACGACTGGGGCAAGGACGATGTCATAAAGCTGACGAAGAAGTTCTCGCAGCCGAACGTGATGGGAGAGATGGTGAAAGGCGGCTATGGGGGCGGCATTCCGGTGGTCGCGTTCTGGACGCGTCAAGTGGGTGAAGCCCTCGGCCATGTGGAGACCTTGCCCATTCCCGCGGCGATTCCGGCCCGGGTCGACACCGACGGCCGCGTGAATTCCCAGGTTGAATACCCCGCCAACGTCACGCTTAAGCCCGGTCAGAAATATTCCACTCCTCGCAGTTTCGTCTCGGTGTATGCCGGAGATTTTTACGAACCCCTGCGGATGTGGTCGAGCGTTTTGCAGACAGAAGGCTGGGAATTGCCGAAGCCTTCGAGCGAAGCTTACAACGTGAGCTGGTGCGGCTGGGGCTACGAATTCAACGTCACGCCCGCGCAGATGCTCGGCACGGTTCCCAAGCTGAAAGAAATGGGGATCAAGTGGGCCACGCTCGACGATCGCTGGTTCGACACTTACGGGGACTGGAATCCGCGCCACGAGACCTTTCCGGGCGATTCGATTAAGAAGATGAACGATGATTTCCACAAAGATGGAATCCTTGTGCAGCTGTGGTGGCTTCCGCTCGGAGTCGAGGACGGCGAGGGACGATGGGAATCGCACAAGTACATCGTATCGAAGGTGGCGCAGGAACATCCTGACTGGCTGATTCTCGACAAGAACGGCAAGCACGCGCGCATCACGCGCAGCCTGGCGGCGATGTGTCCGGCTGTGCCCGAGGTGCGCGCTTATCACAAAAAGCTTACCGAGAAATTCATCCGCGACTGGGGATTTGACGGGAGCAAACTCGACAACATCTACAGCGTGCCCGCCTGCTACAACCGGGCCCATCATCACAAGTCTCCACAGGATTCCGTGAATGCGATGGCGGATGTATATAAAGAAATTTTCCAGACCACACGTGGGATCAAGCCGCAAAGCGTAACGCAGAGCTGCCCATGCGGCACGCCACCTTCACTGGCCTGGCTGCCATACATGGATCAAGCGGTGACTGCCGACCCAGTCGGCGCTGTGCAGGTACGCCGCCGGATCAAAATGTACAAAGCGCTGCTCGGCCCGGATGCGGCCGTGTATGGCGATCACGTCGAGCTTTCCGTGATGGATCGAGTCGGCAAAAACTGGGTCGAGCACGGCGATGACTTCGCTTCCACAATCGGCGTCGGCGGCGTGGTTGGTACGAAGTTTGTCTGGCCCGATCCAGGTCCAAAGTATCAGGCGGTGAACTTGACCACAGAAAAAGAAGCGCACTGGAAGAAGTGGATCGGCCTCTACAACCAGAAGATGCTTTCAAAAGGCGAGTTCAAAGATCTCTACGTGTACGGCTACGATAGCCCCGAGGGATACGCGATCGCCAAAGACGGCAAGATGTATTACGCGTTCTTCGCGCCGTCGGCCGTGCAGTGGAAAAGCGAGGTCGAATTGCGCGGCCTCAAATCCGGCAAATATCGTCTGACTGATTATGCCGACGGCAAGGACCTTGGCTCAATTGCAGTAAGCACCAATGGCCCGGTAAAAATTCAGGCCGCGTTCCGAGACCATTTACTTCTCGAGGTCGCTCCGCAGCCCTAGCCGCCGCTTGGGTTCCTATCAGAGCATGCCTCGTATCGGGGCATGCTGCGGCATGGTTGTCATCACGACAAGGCATGTTTCGTTTCAGGGCTTCGTTATCAGGGCATACCGTCAGACATGCCACAGTTTTGCACAATGAAAGCGCCTTTAGGCGCTGAGGCCGGCGGGCAGCACTCAATCAAGATGGCACGATTGCGGGCAGACAGGTATCCTGATCTGCCCGATTTTCTGTTCTGGAGGAATGCGTGCGCGGCCTGAAAGCGAAACGAGTCCTGATCACCGGTGGCGCCAGCGGCATCGGCGCCGCTACGGCGGCCCGCTTTCTCGAGGAGGGCTCGGTAGTTTGCGTGCTCGACCGCGACGACGAGGCTCGCAAGAATATCGAGCACGAACTCCCCGGCTTGGCGGCCGCGATTCCTGCCGATGTGACGGACCTCAAGCAGGTGCAGGCAGCCTTCGCGGAAGCCACTCGCGTTATGGGCGGGGTCGACGTTCTCATCAACAACGCCGGCATCAGCATTCGTCACAATTTTCTCGAGATTACCCCGGAAGAGTGGGACAAAGTGATTGCCGTGAACCTCACCGGCGTCTTCTACGTAGCGCAAACGGCCGCCCGGCGCATGATGGAGCGCGGTCGCGGCGTAATACTTCAGACAGCATCGACCAACGGCGTGATGGGCTATCCCTACTACGCAGACTACAACGCGACCAAAGCCGGCGTGATCGAACTGACGAAATCGATGGCGCTCGAACTCGCTCCCAAGGTACGTGTGTGCGCGGTCGCTCCTGGTTATGTCATGACACCCATGCAGCGCGCCGAGTACACCGACGAGATGCTCGAACAGGTGAACCAGAAAATCCCACTCCGCCGCCACGCCCAGCCGGAGGAGATCGCGGCCCTATTCGCATTTCTCGCATCGGACGACGCCGCCAACATAACCGGGCACGTGTACACCTGTGACGGCGGAGAAACTGTGGGAGGGCTGGCCAGCCGCTGAGATGCAACTCGCCAACAAAGTTGCAATCATTACGGGTGGAGCTTCCGGCATTGGTCGCGCAACAGCATTGTTGTTTGCTAGCGAAGGCGCAGAGATTGTGATCGCTGATGTGAATGCAAAGACGGGGCAAGAGACCGTCACGGAGATTGAGAAAGCGTGCGGGCGAGGATGCTTTGAATCGGTTGATATCACTCGCGCGGCCGATTGCCGACGCGTCGTCGAGCGCACGCTGCGCGAGTTCGGCAAAATCGACATCCTGTTCAACAACGCCGGCATCATTCGGCGAGCGACGGTCCTCGATCTCAGCGAAGAGGACTGGGACCGCGTGATGACCCTCAATGTGAAGTCTATCTTTTTGCTATCGCGGGAAGTAATCCCGCACATGCAGAAGGCGGGCGGAGGTTCGATCATCAACACGGCTTCGGGATGGGGGCTGACAGGCGGTGCGAAAGCTGCGGTTTATTGCGCGTCAAAAGGCGCGGTCGTGCTGCTGACGAAAGCGATGGCCGTCGACCACGGGCCGCAGAATATCCGCGTGAACTGCATCTGTCCCGGCGACACCGATACCGGCATGTTGCGCAGCGAGGCTCAGCAACTGGGAGAGACCAGCGATCAATTTCTTGCCGAAGCCGCGAAGCGGCCGCTCGGTCGCGTCGGGACGCCCGAGGAAATCGCGCGCGCAGCGCTCTATCTGGCGAGCGATGCGTCTTCGTTCGTCACCGGCACCGCGCTGGTGGTGGATGGCGGTGGCTTGGCAGGATCGGTCTAAATCATGCGTCTCGAAAACAACGTAGCTCTGATCACGGGCGGCACATCCGGTATCGGCGAAGCGGTGGCCGATCTGTTTGCGCGGGAAGGCGCGCCGGTAGCGATCACTGGTCGCAACGAGAGCCGCGGCCACGCCGTCACCGCGCGCATTCTCGAATCTGGCGGGAAGGCGATCTTTATTCGTACGGACGTCCGCAAAGCCGCCGAGTGCAGGCGCGCAGTGGACGAGACCCTGAGATCGTTTGGACGCCTCGACATTCTGTTTAACAACGCCGGCGTCTTCTTCCCGCAGACTGCGCTCGAATGCTCGGAAGAGGAATGGGATCTGCAAATTGACATCAATCTGAAAGGCACGTTCCTGATGTCGAAGTACGCGCTTGCTCCGATGATCGCGCAGGGAAGCGGAGTAATCATCAACAACAGCTCCGGCTGGGGACTGGTGGGCGGCGACAAGGCTGTTGCGTATTGCGCTTCGAAAGGAGGCGTTGTCCTGCTGACTAAAGCCATGGCAGTCGATCACGGGCGGCAAGGGATTCGCGTCAACTGCATTTGTCCGGGCGACGTCGATACGCCGATGCTGCCGGAAGACGCGAAGCTGCGCGGCCTCGATTGGAAAACGTATCTGGCAGGTTGCGAGAACCGGCCCATGGGACGGATCGGGACGCCGGATGAGATTGCCAAAGCGGTGCTGTTTCTTGCATCAGACGATTCTTCATTCATGACCGGAGCTGCGCTGGTCGTCGATGGGGGAGGGACTGCGGATTAGAAGAACGTCATGCCTACAGCCACGAGCACGCGAAATCGTCAGCGATCCAAAGAGTGGTATCAGCGCGCGCAGCAATCGCTGGTCGAAGGCGTGAACTCGCCTTCACGCGGCGCGGTCGTGTATATGCCGGGGCCAGTTGTGTTGGAGCGCGGCCGTGGATCGCGGGTGTGGGACCTTGATCGCAATGAGTATGTAGATTTCATGATGTCGTTCGGCGCGCTGATTCAGGGGCACGCGCATCCGAAAATTGTCGAGGTAGTTTCGCAGGCCATGGCGGAAGGCTCTCACTTTGCGGCCGCCACTCCCGCGGAAGCAGAAGCTGCCGAGCGCTTTCGGAGCATGGTGCCGTCCGCCGAGGCGGTACGTTTCACCAACAGTGGAAGCGAAGCCACGATGCTTGCCTTGCGCCTGGCCCGTGCGCACACGGGACGAATGAAGTTCTTGAAGTTCGAGGGCCACTATCACGGCTGGTATGACCCCTACTGCCTAAACGGACACAGCCATCCGGCACATGAACTTGGGCCGAAAGATAATCCCACGCGCTTCCCCGATTCTGAAGGGATTCCCGCCACGACCTTCGATGATGTGGTGCTGGCGCCGTGGAATGATCTGGAGGCGCTCGAAAATATTTCGCGACGCCACGGGAGTGAACTGGCGGCCATTATCACCGAGCCGATCATGGCGAATATGGGGTGCATCCTGCCGCGCGAGGGCTACCTGCAAAAAGTTGCCGATCTCGCCCATCAATACGGCGCGCTCTTCATCCTCGATGAAGTCGTCACCGGATTTCGCTATGCGCCCGGCGGCTGCCAGCAGTACTACGATCTGAAGCCGGACCTTAGCACGTTCGGGAAGGCACTGGGCGCGGGATTTCCCATCGGCGCGGTGGCAGGACCGCGGGCGATTCTTGACCGAATGCGCTGGGGAAGCGGCATGGTGCTGCACTATGGAACCTTCAACGGGCACCGGCTCACCATGCGTGTGATCGCCGCCAATCTCGATCTGCTGTTAGCCAACAACGGCGCGCCTTACAAACAGATCTACGTTGTGGGTGATGCCGCCATCGCGGGTCTTCGCGACATCTTCCAGCGGAAAAAAATCGAGGCCATTGTGCAGGGCTTCGGGCCGATGTTCCAGATCTACTTCACCGGCCGTGAGGCGATCCATGACTATCGCGACTACTGCCAGTACGCGGATACGCAAAAATATTCGCGCTTCATTCACGGGCTACTGGATCGAGGAATCTACATGACGCCCTCCAATGGTTTGCACTGGATCATCTCGACCGCTCATACGACGCAGGATGTGGAGACGCTTCTGGGTGCAGCCGATGAAGTCTGCGCGGAGTTGACGTGAGCACGGTCGTCTTTCTGGGCGGAGGGCGCATCACATCCGCTATGTTGGCTGGCCTTCGGCGTGCCGATGTCAAAGAGCGGTTCATCGTTCACGATCGTAATCCCGGCAAGCTGCGCGAAATGAGAAAGCGCTACCACGTCGCCGTCGAGCCTGATCTGAGACGGGCCATCACGGGCGCCAGCATGTTGATCATTGCGGTCCGGCCAGATTCGGTGGGCGAACTTCTTCGCAGCATTGGAAAAGTGAAATCGCCAACGCTCGCAGTCAGTCTGGCAGCGGGTGTGCCATTGCGAATCTTGCGCCAAACACTCGGCCCTCCGATACGCTGGGCGCGAGCGATGCCGAGCCCGGTCTGCCGCGGCGGACGCGGGCTGACGGCAGTGACCTTCCCTGGAAGGCTTTCACCGCCGGACTGCAAGCGCGTTCGCGATTTTTTTCTAAGCTTCGGTCAGGTCGTCGAAATCCCGGAAAGCAAGTTCGATGCTTTCACTGTGACCTACTCGTCGAGCCACGGCTACCATGCACTCGCCACGCTGGCGCGCGCCGCGCAGGAAGCCGGCCTCGACCGGAAGACGGCGCTGCTGGCGAGCGCTCATGCATTGGCGGATGGGATCGTCGCATGGCGCGATGGCAAGCACTCTCTGAAGGCGTTGCTTCAGGAGGCAGCTACGCCGGGCGGAATTGCTGCGAGCACCACCGCCGGCATGGACGCCGCGGGATACGGCCGTGCGGTTCGGAAAGGATTGCGCGACGGGCTGCGGCGGGCGTCTTCCCTGGGTGGCGGGGCGTGATCTACAAATTGGGGATATGCTCCACGTGGAACATTGTACTTGCGGACTTGTACGTACGTTATTATTGGGCGTATCGGGGTTAAATGAAACCCTTAAAAGGAGTTAGCGCACGACGGAAGAGTGTCGGCCTCCGCGGCTGGTCCTGGGCGAGACCGGCACGGGTAAGGAATTGATCGCCCGCGCCGTTCACCGGATGAGCGAGCGCCGGGACCGCAGCTTCATCAAAGTGAATTGTGCTGCGATTCCTACCGGACTGTTGGAAAGCGAATTGTTCGGCCATGAGAAAGGCGCTTTCACAGGCGCGGTCAGTCAGAAAATCGGCCGGCTCGAACTGGCCGACAAAGGAACTCTCTTCCTGGACGAGGTCGGAGACATTCCCCTGGAACTGCAGCCGAAGTTATTGCGTGTGTTGCAGGATCAGGAATTCGAACGCCTGGGCAGCACGCGAACGATCCGAGTCAACGTGCGGCTGGTTGCTGCGACCAACCTGGACCTCGCTAAGAGCATAGCCGAGGGGCAATTCCGCAGCGACCTCTTCTACCGCTTGCATGTTTTCCCCATCCGTATGCCTCCGCTGCGCGAGAGGCGTCACGACATCCCGGCGCTGGTGCGCTATTTCGTGCAGAAGTTGGCGCGCCGAATGGGCAAGCAAATTGACACGATTCCCATCGAAACGATGAACAAGATGATGGACTGGAACTGGCCCGGCAACATTCGAGAACTGGAGAATCTGGTAGAACGATCAGTCATTCTAACCAAGGGATCCATATTGCATGTGCCATTGGCAGAACTACGGCCGCAAACTGGAAACACAGAGACAGATGGAACGCTGGAAGCGACTGATCGCGAACACATCATCCGCGTGTTGCGGGAAACCCGGGGAATTCTCTCCGGGCCGGCGGGAGCCGCTGCGCGGCTCGGACTACAGCGAACCACTCTGCAGTCGAAAATGAAGAGGCTCGGAATCGAGCGCAAAGATTACGAGGATTGATTCGGCCTGACTGGAATGCTGTGTCAGCACGTGCAAACCGTGGCGTGGAGCTTTCCCGCCTGCCAATACGAGTGGGAGGAACACGGAGTAGAGTTCGAGAGGACGATGCCATCCGGTGAGGTCTGGAAGTTATAATCCACAACCATGCGACGCTTCTTCCAGATGCTGCTGCTGGTGCTAGTGCTGCTGACGGTGGCGCTGGTTTCGGCGCTGACGGCGATGCGGTTCGCGATCCACGGGCGCGAGGTTACCATTCCAAAACTGGTCGGCATGACTCCACTGGAAGCCGAGCGGGCGGTCGCTGTCTCGGGATTAGAGGTGGTGGTGGAGCGACAGTTTTACAGTCCTGACATTCCCGAGGGCAGAATCATGTCGCAGGTGCCACTGGCGGGAGTGAAAGTGCGCCGGGGATGGGCTATCCGCGTGGCGCAGAGCCTGGGGCCGCAACGGGTGGCGATTCCCGACGTGACCGGCGAGAGCGAGCGGGTAGCGGAACTGAACGTCCGGCGACGGGGACTTGATCTGGGGTCGGTGGCGCAAGTGAATCTGCCGGACGCGCCTGCCGATCAGGTGGTGTCGCAGAGCCCTCCGGCGAAAGCCAGCGGCCTGTCGGTGCCGAAGATCAGCCTGTTGGTAAGTCGCGGGCCAGAGCCAGCGGCCTATGTGATGCCGAATTTCATCGGGCAGCCATTGGGTAGCGTGACGCTCGCGCTACAGGATGCGGGGATCAAAGTGGGGAGGGTTAGTGTTGTACCGGCAGCGCCGCCGGTCGACACGCAGGCCGTACCGGTTGCGCCCGTACCGCCTTCGCCACCCGGAGCAGCGAGCATGATCGTGACGCAGAGTCCGGCGGCGGGACAGAGGATCCTGGCCGGCAATTCGGTGAATTTCGAAGTGCGGTGAATCAGCTGTTTCGCTCGATGATTGCGGCGAAGAAGCCATCGCAGGGATGAACGCCAGGAAGAGTTCTGAGATAGGGGCCGCTCAGCAAAGAATCGAGATCGATCCTGGTGAGCTCGCCGGACCGCTGAAGCTGCTCCAGGTGCGGGCGGCAATCGACCAGTTTGAACTCGCGCGCTTCCGCGAGAATCGTTTCCACCACCACTTCATTTTCCTCTCGCTCAAGCGAGCATGTGGAATAGACGAGGCGTCCGCCGGGGGCAAGGTGGGCAAGAGCGGATTTCAAAATTGCAACCTGCCGCGACTGGAGATCGAGCAGATCTTCCGCTGTGAGGCGCCACTTGATTTCGGGATTGCGGGCGAGCGTGCCGGTGCCGGAGCACGGAACGTCGGCCAAGATGCGATCAAATCCGGGATTGAACGGCAAGTGGCGAGCATCAGCGGCGAGCACCCGAATGTTGGGTGAGTCAGTCAGTTCACGCAACAAACGCGCGCGATGAGGATGCAGGTCGGTGGCAAAAACCTTGGCCTGGGGATTTCGTCGAGCGAGGAGTTGCGTCTTGCTACCCGGCGCGGCACAGCAATCCAACAACTTCTCGCCACGCCCTAACAGCAGAGCGACTAATTGCGAAGCTTCGTCCTGGATGGAGGCGCGGCCTTCACGATACGCTCGCGTCTTGGTCACGTCGCCTGATCGAACACGGCGCGCACTGGTCAACAGCAGACCAGCTGAGAGTTGAATGCCAGCTTGAGAGAGTTCGTCTGCGGTCTGGTTGTCTTGCACGTGGATGGCGGTGGCGGGCACGCTCTGATCGTGGGCGCATATCCGCCGCGCTGCTACGAGGCCGTAACGGTCAGTCCACCGATCCACCAGCCAGGAGGGATGCGCCGAGTTTGTGGCTAGCGTTTTTGCATCGGTCGCGTCTTGCATCCCATCGACAACGTCTGGCTGGGTTGTGCTGGCTTTGCGGAGCACAGCATTCACGAACGGCGCGGCGGAGCGCTTCCGGGCAGTTTTCACCAGCTCGACACCCTCAAAAATGGCCGCTCGCGCCGGGATTCGGCAGAGAAACATGAGTTGGTACATCCCGAGGCGCAGGGCGGTTAGTACCTCCAGGTCCAGGCGGTCCAGCTTCTGCGACGATGCGGATGCCAGTCTCTCGTCCAGCATGGAACGCCAACGGAGAACTCCCATTACGAGCTCGGTGGCCAATCCGTGATCGGTGGGCGAGAGTTTCGCGTTGCGATCCGAGTGGAGTAGTTCGGAGGCGTAGGAGTGGTCACGATCGACCCTTAACAGAATCTCAAAGGCGGCGGCGCGGGCGGGGGTGGCGGACATTTTGGAGTGTCGGCGAAAAACCTGGGTCGTCCCTCCGGGACTTGAATCATTATTCCACTCCACCCAGCGCTGAAGCGCTGGGCTAAGCTCGAACGCCCCCTTCCGACTTCGCTCAGGGCAGACTCTCCGGGGCTGATTTGCTGGCGTACATGCTTCGCCATCGCGGCGCGAGGTCCGCCACAATCCGTCGAGGCAAGTTATCTCCGAGGCACTTCCTGCCAGGCTCCTAGTCCTGCCGCTTCGCGGCTGGCGTATTGGCTAGTGGTCCCATGGCAGTTATTGTCCCAGTTTCTCACCGGGTTGTGGATGGTAGCCGTTGATGAAGTCGCGGAATGACATGCGGCGTTTGCCTTCGGGCTGAAGCTCGATCAGTTCGAGCGCGGTCTTCTCTCCGCAGCCGGCCAGGAGGCGCGTTGGCTCGGCGGAGATTTGCCCGGGTTTCAAATCAACCGCCTGATCGATGGGACGGGCACGATGGACTTGAAGATGGCGTTGGCGGAACAGTGTGTGGGCGCCGGGCCACGGCTGAAATCCGCGGAGCCGATTGTGGATTTCAATCGCCGAGCTCTGGAAGTCGATGCGGCCATCTTCTTTGGTCAAAATCGGCGCGAGAGTGGCTTGCGAATGGTCCTGCGGGATGGCGCGGATTTGGCCGCTCTCGAGCCCTTGCAGTGTTTCGACCATCAGGTCGGCGCCAACAGCGGCTAGTTTCGGAGCCAGGGTCTCGGCGGTGTCGTCCGGTGCAATCGGAAATTCTCGCTGCATCAGGATGTCGCCGGTGTCGAGGCCGGCATCAATACGCATGGTGGTGACGCCGGTAGTGGATTCTCCCTGGGCAATAGCCCACTGGATGGGCGCGGCGCCGCGGTACTTTGGCAGCAGAGACGCGTGCAGGTTGAGATTGCCGAGACGTGGGAGATCAAGCATCCACTGCGGGATGATTCGGCCGTAGCCGACGACAATGATCGCGTTCGGGCGGAGAGCCGAAAGCTGTTGGCGGAATTCGTCGTTGTTTTTGATTTTGTCAGGCTGGGTGAGAGGAAGGCCCAGGCGTATGGCAGTCTCTTTTACGGGAGAGATTGCCAATTCCATTCCGCGGCCGTGCGGACGGTCCGGCTGCGTGACGACCAGCGGCACGGAGTGGCCGCCCTCTACCAGCTTCTCGAGAGTCGGGACGGCAAAGCGCGGGGTGCCGCAGAAAAGCAGGATCATAGGTGGCAGCTCGCAGATGGCAGGTGGCAGGTCTTAGGTCTAAGACCTGAGATCACAGGTCACGGGCCACAGGTCATAGGTCATCGAAGAGCACATTGCAACCTGATGAAGCGGAATGTGCCGAGTCCTGAGACCTATGACCTCTGACCTGCCCTTACCATTCTCCCGCTTTCACAAGTTTCTTGATCTTCCTCTTGATCAGATCGCGTTTTAGCGCGCTGATGTGGGAGATGTAGAGCTTGCCGTTCAGGTGATCGGTTTCGTGCAGGAAGGCTCGTGCCAGCAGGTCTTCGCCGGTGTGTTCGAAGAATTTTCCGGTCAGATCCTGGGCGCGGATTGTCACAGTTTTCGCCCGCGTGACTTCTTCACGAAATTCGGGGATGCTCAGGCAGCCTTCGGTTCCTCGCTGGCGGCCTTCTTTTTTTATGATCTCGGGATTGATCAAGACGAGCTTGGCCCTGGGATCGTCCTTGAACGTTACATCTACAACGGCAACTCGCTTCGAGATACCGATCTGGGGAGCGGCGAGTCCGACGCCATGAGCTGCGTACATAGACTCAAACATATCTTCGACGAGCTTTTTGAGGTCTTCGTCAAAACTGGTGATGGTTTCTGAGGGCTTATCCAGCACCGCGTCGCCGAATTTCACGATGGGATGAATCATCTTCTGGGTTCAGTAGTTCTTGAGTTGTTCGAGATAGCCCTGGAAATTGCGTTTCGTCTCTTTGAGCGAGTCACCGCCGAACTTGTCGAGAGCGCAACGGGCTAGTGTGAGCGCAACCATGGCTTCGCCGGCAACGCCGGCCGCCGGCACCACGCAGACATCGGAGCGCTCGTAGGCCGCCTTCACGGGTTCGCGGGTGGCAAAGTCCACGGACTGCAACGGCCGTCGCAGAGTGGAGATGGGCTTCAGATAACCGCGCACGCGGATTTCCTGGCCATTGGAAACGCCACCCTCGATGCCTCCGGCGTTGTTGCGCGTGCGAGTGAAGCCGCTGGGCTCCGACTCTTTCTGATAACCGATTTCATCATGCACCGCCGATCCCGGCGAATGCGCGGCGTGAATGCCGCTTCCGATCTCCACAGCCTTTACCGCTTGAAGGGACATCACCGCGCCTGCCAAGAGCGAGTCGAGTCGCTCATCCCACTGTGCGTAGGTGCCGAGGCCGGGAGGGACATTGTGCGCCACCACTTCGAAGACGCCGCCCACCGAATCGCCCGTGCGCAGAACCTTGTCTACTTCCCCTTTCATGCGCTGTTCGGCGCCAGGGTCGGCGCAGCTCAAGAGTATTTCTTCCTTGCGATAAACTTCCTCGATTTTTTCCCACGCAATTTCGCGATCGGCAATGGAACTGGAGCCGACGGCGATCACATGGCTCAGGACTTCGATCCTCAATTCGCGCAAAAACAGCTTTGCCAACGCTCCGATTGCCACCCGGGCCGCGGATTCCCGCGCTGAGGCGCGCTCCAGAACATAGCGCGCTTCGGGAAAATCGTATTTGAGGGCTCCCGCGAGATCGGCGTGTCCCGGGCGCGGCGAAGCTACGCGCTTGTGCTTTTCGGGATCACCCGTTTCCACCGGCAGCGATTCCTTCCAGTTCTGCCAATCGCGATTCTGGAGCATAATCGCGATCGGGGAGCCGATCGTCTTACCATGACGCACACCGGAGAGAATGTGAGCGGTATCGCGCTCGATTTTCATACGACCGCCACGGCCATATCCCTGCTGGCGGCGCCAGAGTTCGCGATCCACAAATTCCTGATCAACGGCCAGCCCAGCGGGCAGCCCCGAGAGAAACGCTACTAGCGCCTCGCCATGGGACTCTCCGGAAGTGAAGTAGCGCAGCATACGAACATGGCATTGTAAATGAAAGCAGAAAAATGCAGTTTTTCGGTCGATTTTTGGGCTGATTTCCGTGCCGGAGCAGGTACAATTAGGGATACATTTTAGAGTGGAAGTAGCAGAAAGTCCTGCTTCCGGCTCCAGCGTGCCGCTTCGTCTGACTATAGCCGCGAGGAGTTTGGTAGTGTTTCCCACGAAGTCCAGTCATTTCAGCCTCGAAGGCACCAAGCCAATCCGGTGTGTGATTGCCGACGATCACACGCTACTGCGTCATGGTGTGCGCCGACTGCTGGAAGACGCTCCGGATTTTGCCGTGGTGGGGGAAGCAGGGGACGCCAGCGAAGCGCTTAAGCAGGTTATCGAGCATCGTCCTGACATCATTCTGCTGGATATCTCGATGCCGGGTATGTCGTCGTTCGAAGCGGCACGGCTGATTGAGGAACACTGCGCCGGCACCCGCATCGTTTTTCTCACCATGCATGAGGATGAGGAATACTTGACGCAAGCGCTGCGCGCGGGAGCAAGCGGATACCTGCTGAAAGATACTCCCGCACCGCACCTGCTCCACGCACTGCGGAGCGTTCATCGCGGCGAGCAGTCGTTGAGTCCTCGCGTGCTGCGCCAGCTGGAGAATGTCAGCGATGGAAGGCACCCGGGGCGAGTGCGGCCCAGCCGAACGACACTCACTCCACGAGAGCGCGAGGTGATGAAGTTCCTGGCGGAAGGCTATACCGTTCGCCAGACCGCCGGCCAGTTGGGCGTCAGCGTCAAGACCGTCGAGGCGCACAAATTCAATCTCATGCGCAAGCTCGACATCCATAACAAGGCGCAGCTGGTGACGGTGGCGATCCGGAAAAAGATCGTCAGCCCACCGGTTCCGATGTAGGTCCCGCCTTCTGGATACCAGCAGAACATTTCCGTTCGGACAGACTGTTCTCCTAGTCGTACTGGGCTGTACGGCAATTGCTTTCTGTTTCGCGCAGCGCCATATTGAACCCTTACGTAATCCTTCCAGGGGCTATGAACTCTACAGTTGGGAGGAGCCGAAGGGCAGTTGGAATCTCTGCCTCTTGCCCAGTCCCAGCGGCGTGAACCTACGGGCTGAGGATGTCTTCAACAAGACTGTCCTCGTGCGCGGAGCAAGCGCACTCCGCCGGAGAATATCGAAGTTACCGGTGGGGGCGACCATCTTCTGGCTTGATCGGATATTGCCTGAGACAGATCCCAAGACAAAAGAAAGTGAAAGGCTCAGCTACCCACCCGCGAAAATTATCGAGCAAGTTCGCCGACACGCTGAAGCACGTGGTATCGAACTGCAGATGTGAGAAGGGATCGGGACCAGGTGTCAGGTTGCTGCCAAGAGCAAGTTGCTTCCTCAGTAGTGTTCACAAATTCACTGCCAGTGCCGCCAAGGTCGCGACATCTGGGACCTCAAGGTCCGGCTTTCCACTCGCCGCGCGCACGGCACCTACGCCTGGACGAGCCGACCTCCTGTTCACCCACACCGTATTGATGCCGAGCGACTGGGCGGGAATGACATCGTGATACACGCTTTGCCCGGCATGGAGTAGATGAGACGGCTCGACTCCAAGCGTCCTCAAGGCCAACTGAAAATTATTGATGGAGGGCTTGTAGCTCCGCGACTGCTGTGCCGTGATCACGCCTGCGAACTTTACTCCCAGATGTTTTCGAGTTTCGGCAAAAAGATCATCGTCAATGTTCGAAATCACAGCCAATTGATAGTGCAGCTCAAGCTTCTGAAGCGCGGCCACCGTATCGGAGAAAGGCGGCCATGCCGGGACGGACTCGTGCAGGGAGCGCAACTCGGCGGGACTGGGATGGAAACCGCAGCGCTCCCCGAATTGCCGGACGACTGATTCCAGAACATCGCGATAGCTCTGGTAAGCGCCGCTCTCGGCCTGCGCTTCAAATTCGCCATAGAGTTCGAGGATGGCAGCGTTCGGCAGGGGCTGCCGATGAGCGGAGAGCACGCTTCGCAGGACGGGGAGAATGCCGGCTTCCCAGTCAATCAGAGTGCCGTAGCAGTCGAACGTGATGGTGCTGAAAGCAGAAAAATCCATTGGCGATTTTAGGTGTGAACCCAGGGCGCGAAAAATGAAAGAGAGACGCGGCACGCCGCGTCTCTACGCTGGATTTATTTCAGTTCCAGAGGGACTTCCAGTTTGAAGCTTACTGCGGACTCTGCTGGGAGGACGACGTCTTTGTTGCCGGTGAATGCTGATCCAGCGCCACCGGCGCCCGCGCCGGCCAGCGCTCCGATGGCGGCACCTTTGCCGCCCCCCGCCAGTCCGCCGATGAGCGCGCCAACGCCTGCGCCACCGCCGGTCAGCACGGCAGTTCTCTTGCCCTTGCCTTTCGCGGAACGTGTGATTGCCGAAGTATCGATGGAGTGCTCCACTCCGTTCACCTTGATCGAGTTCAGCTTGATCTGCAGCACCGCCCCACCCTTAAATCTGCCCAGGGGCTTGGCATCGGTAACCGTTCCACGCGCCTCGGCGGCGGCGGGAATCACGGTCTCGCCGCCCACGGCAACCGGTGCAGCCAGGGTCGCGGTAAAGGACTGGCCTGGGCTGCTGATCTTGGATCCTAAGGCCTCGCCAAGACGCACGGTCAGCGTGGTACCGGCGGGCACTACCTTCACCGGCCTGGCTGCTGAGGGGCGAGTGGAACTGACCGGGCTCCCGGTGTCACCACCTGACGGCGCGTTCTGATCGGCGGTGTTGGCAGCCGAGTCGGTAGCCTGCTTGTTCGAGCAGGCCACCAATGCGAAGAGAAGAGAACATGCGATGAGGGACAACCAAGCACGGGAACCCATAGATGCCTCCAAACTCTAAATTCCGGACGCCAAGACTCTATCGGAAGTGGTCAGCATGTGCAATCCACGAACGTACGTATAAGCGCTCAGAATTTGGCCGGGCGTGGGGTTGTTCCGGCGACGGCTGGCTCAGTCTTCCCCTCCGGCTCACCGAAGAGGTCGATGGCCCGCTCCTCTGATAAGGGTTGGGCGGGTTCCGATTCCGATTCGGGCGGTGCAGACATAGTTGGCTCTTCCACAGGCTGAGTGCGAAGGAATTTCGCGGAATTGAGGAGAGGCCGGCCCATCGATGGGTTATAGCTGGTCCAGGGTCCGTCCAGTTGGGCCTCACGTTCGAAGTGCGCCCGTATGGCCTCCATCTTGGAATCGAGATCGTCGAGGTAATGGAGCATGAGCGCTTCGGGAAACATGGGCAGTTTGGGCGACCCGAACTCGTACTGTCCGTGATGGCTGATGATGAGATGTTCGAGCAGGGTCTTGAGATCGGTCGGGAAGCCGGGCAGTTGCTCGAGCTTGGTTTGGAGCATCTCCAGTTCGATGATCATGTGGCCAAGCAACTGGCCGCGCGTGCTGTAGGAGAACGACCGGTTGTAGGTCAGTTCGTGAATCTTGCCGACATCGTGCAGGAACGCCCCCGTCAGGAGTAGATCGCGGTTGACCTGAGGATAATTGCGGCAGAGCAGATCACAGGAACGAAACAGCGAAACCACGTGATCAAGCAAGCCGCCGATGTAGGCATGGTGCAAGGTCTTGGCGGCGGGCGCAATACGGTAGCGCTCGGCAATTTCCGGATCGGCCAGAAACAGTTCTACCAGCGACTTCAGGTGCGGGTTCTCGAAGGTGCCGGTGAAGTCCGTCAGGGTTTGCCAGAGTTCGTCTATGTCCTTGGAGGTTTTGGGCAGGTAATCGGAGAAATCTACTTCTGCGTCCTGCATGCGACGCAGCTTGTGGATGGTGAGCTGGAAGCGGTTCTTGTACTTGTTGATGAGGCCTTTGATTTTGAGAAAGTCGTCCTGCTCGAAGACGTCGATGAACTCTTCGACGTTGTCCCACATCTTGGCTTCGATCTGGCCGGTTCGGTCGCCCAGAGTGAGCGCCAGATAGGGCTCGCCCGTCTTCTTAGGCTTCACCTGCTTCGATACAACTACGAAGCTGGAAGTGATGACTTTGTTTTCCTGTTGGGAACAATCGGAGATGAAGAACTCTTTCATGAGCCTCAGATCTGGCGAGAACAGACGCTTGGCTTACACTCGGCGGCTAAAGCCGCGCCCCTTCAATGCAAACCAGCCTGAACTAGAATACGCCTAGCTTCTTCTTCTTTTTTAGGTTCTTGGCGGAGGCTTCCTTGGCAGTCGTCTCGACCGGCTTGGTCTGTTTTGCGCTGGCGCCAGTGTCAATGTAGCCGGGCTTGACGTCGATGAAGGCCTCTTCCCGCAGCTTGGTCAGGTATGCTCGGAGGGCGGGCTGAAGTTTCTGCATGTACAGCGCATCCTGGATGCGCGGCTCGACTTCTTTCAAGGTGGGAATGCCCGCCATCTGATGCTCGGTAACTTTCAGAATGACAAAGCCCTGCTTGGTGCGGATCACGTCTGTCAGTTCGCCAGCCTTTAAGGCGAAGACCCGGTCTTCGAGTTCCTTGGCGAGGACTCCGCGCTTGAAGTAGCTGAGATCGCCGCCCTGGGCGGCGGATGGGCCGTCCGATTGCTTCTTCGCCAGGTCCTCAAAATTCCCACCCTTACGAATCTGGTCTAACAGGTCCTGGGCTTTGGCTTGGGCCGCAGCCAGCACAGCGTCTGTTTCGGCCTGGGAGGGCGCGGGTGGCGTGGTGCCTGCCACAGGGGCGGGGGCGGGCGCCGGAGGGGGGGCCGGAGCAGCAGCCGCCTTCGGCGCGACCAGAATCTCGCTCAGGCGGATCTGTTCGGGTTGCTGCATGTCCGCCTGGTGCTCCTCGTAGAACTTCTTGACCTCGTCTTTGTTGAGGGTCATGTGCGAACCCACTTCTTGTCCAATGACCCGTTGGGTGATGATCCCATTGCGCGTGTTCTGCTTGAATTCCTCGTAAGAAATCCCCTGGGCCTCTGCCGCTTTTTCCAGTTCTTCCATCGACTGCAGGTTCATCTGCTTGCGCATTTCGTCGAGGCGCTTTATCAGTTCTGTGTCGCCGGTAACGCCCAGGTCCTTGCCCTTTTGCAGCAGGAGTTGCTGGTCGATCAGGTCGCGGAGAATGTCGCGTTGCTTTTCCGCGACGATCCGGTCGGCGCCTGATGGGTTCTGTTGTTGCGCTTCCTGCTTGAGCTGGTCGCGACTGCGAGCGTATTCCGTGCGGGTGATAATCTCGTTATTAACGCGGGCGATAATCTCTTCGACTACGGTATCGGCCGGCAATACGGCTGGGAACAACACCGAACCTGCAACCGCCAGCAGTAAACAGAATCTCGTCTTCATGATGGGGCTCACTAAAATCTGGGCAAAACCCGGAGATTTTGATTTCCCCTATTTTACCCCGCGGACTAAAGGAGGCCAACTTGATTGGCCCTTAAATTGACGCGTACCAGAGTGAGAGCGGTGACGTCGTTATGCTTCGGGACGCTGCATATGAAGCTCTGCAACTGTTCCAGGATGCCGCGGGAGAGGTCGGTCGCAGAAGGAGGTTTGGTCCCCATGACATGCTTGACGCCGGCCAACCCAAATTCCTCGTCGGAACACTGGGCCTCCACTACGCCCCGCGAAACCACCGCGATGGAGCCTTCGGGCCCCACGCCAACTATTCGCGCGTCGGTCGGCGACAAGGAAAAAAGACCGAGAGGCAGGCCGGTGGCAGGTAGTTCCTCGATGCTGGATTGGTCGCACAGCAGGCCCGGAGTGTGGCCGGCGTTCACGTAGCAAACAGTGCCCAGTTCCTCGTTGTAGCAGCCTGCAAAGGCCGGACAGCTGCGCACCCCCCCGGCCGCCCGCATGATTTCGAGATTCAACCGACGCGCCAGTTCAACCATGACTTCGGCTTCATTCAGTTCTGGGTCGGAGAAAAGTTCCGCACCGGCGGCGCGGAAACAAGACTGCGCAGCGGCGAGGATGGGGCGGCTATCGTCGCGCTTGCCGGCAAGATCCAGCAATCCAAAAAGAAGCCGGTGAGGGCTCACTCGGACGAATTCGTAGAAATCTCCGCCTGCTCGTCCCGAAAAGTACGCGACCGCGAGTGCGGCGCCATTGATGTCTGGACCGGCCTCATGTACGAGTTGCGGGGGTTCTTCGACCGCCGATCCGAATCCGAGTCTGGAAAGCAGGCTCTTCATGCCGGGGGAAAGTATCACAATTTGGCAGAGTGGGCAATCGGAAGGTGGTGGTGGGAGAGCCTACCCACATCGTATCCCCCTGTCGCGGTTGAAGTGTGTGAGTGAGAAACGCTGGAGCGTGCTGGCCGGACGGCTCCGACTAAGCCGGGAGGCCAGCGAGCGGGGCTACAATGCGCCTCCGTGCCCACGCCCTACTTCACCTTGGTGCGGGAAATGAGCAGCGCCTACAATCATCGCTTGCGGCTGGTCGCGCACGCTCGA
>JBKPCG010000016.1:0-6516 GCA_046727255.1 Acidobacteriota bacterium
CAGATGTTTTCGGCTGAGTCTCTGACTTCGCCACATCCCGGATTTCCCGAACTCTTCCAGACTGGCGAAACGTATCACGGCCAGCCGCTCGTCGATCATCAGCATCCGCACAATGTTTTTGCCGAACTCTCCGTTTACTACACACTGCCCTTGACCGACAAGATCTCATGGTTGTTTTACGGAGGACCGGCCGGGGAGCCCGCGCTGGGCCCGGTGGCTTTCATGCATCGCGTTTCGGCGGCAGAATTGCCGATGGCGCCGCTCTCGCATCACCTGCAGGATTCGACCCACACCAGCTTTGGTGTGGTGACGACAGGGCTGATCGTAGATCGGCTCAAGATTGAGGGCTCGCTGTTTAATGGCCGCGAGCCTAACGAACAGCGTTATGGGATACAACTCGCTGCACTCGATTCCTGGTCAGCGCGTCTGAGCATTGCGCCTTCGCCCCGCTGGACAGCACTGTATAGCTATGGCCGCCTGGAACATCCCGAGGCACTCGAACCCGGCAGCGAACGACGGCAGTCGGCTTCTATCGAATATGTGAGGCCCTTCGATCAGGGGTCCTGGGCGACTTCCGCGATCTGGGGGCGGAAACACAAAGAACTCGAAAACCACAACCTCAACAGCTACCTGCTGGAATCCACCGTCAATTTCAGGGCGCGAAACTACGCTTTCTCCCGGCTCGAACTGGTGGATAAGGACGAACTGTTCCCGGATGACCCATCTCATCCCAGCTTCCGCATCGGCGCCTACACCCTGGGCGGAGCGCGCGATCTCGTCCAGAACAGGCTATGGCAGTTGGCGCTGGGAGCGGACTTGACGTTCTATTCGAAACCGTCAGCGTTGAACTCGATCTATGGCGACAATCCTGTCTCCTTCCAGCTTTTTGTGCGGATCAGGCCGGGTTCGGGTCAGCACCACCACACGCCATAATGGTGGCGACATTACTGAGGCAGATTCTTCCGTACCTTTCGCATTTGTGGGTTCCACGAAAAGGGAGCAGAATCTAGACCCATGGGCGCAGCTGTCCGAACCGTTCGCCTGATTCAAATCGCCATGCTGGTGAGCATCGGAATTTATGTAGTGGTAGGAGAAGTAGCCGGCCGGCCTCCCAACATCGACGCAACGGTGCTCTACGCCATCTCATTTGCTTCGATCAGCGTGGTGGGGGCGATTCTGGTGGTGCGAAAGACGATGGTTCTGCAATCCGAAGCGGAGTTAAGAGAAAAACCCGGCGACCCGGTGATGCTGTCGCGGTGGAAGACGGGGTATTTCGTCACTTACGCATTGTGCGAAGCCCTGGCTCTGTTCGGGCTGGTGCTGCGTATCCTGGGATTTACTCTCACGCAGGTCTGGCCCTACTACGCCGGCAGCTTTGTGCTGTTGCTGCTGTTTTGGCCGCGCGTGCCCCAGACTTATACGAGCTGATTTTATCGGACAATCTCAGAATGTCCATTCAGGACGAACTCGAACTGAACTCCCTGAAAGCAGTCGGCCGCATTGTGCGCCGAGTGCTCGATGCTATGAAAGCCGAAGTCCGGCCCGGGGTTACGACCCGTTATCTGGACGAGGTCGGGGGTCGGGTGATGCAGGAAAACGGCGCTCATTCCGCTCCGTCCATGGTCTATAAGTTTCCGGGCGTGAACTGCATCAGCCTGAACGATGAAGCAGTGCACGGAGTTCCAGGCGAGCGCGAGTTGCGGGAAGGCGACATCGTCAAGCTCGATGTCACGTTGGAGAAAGATGGCTACATGGCTGACGCCGCGATCACGGTGCCAGTCGGCCGCGTCAGTCCGCAAGCGGAGCGGCTGATTGCCTGCGCGGAGCGGGCGTTCCACAAGGCCATGCTGGTCGCGCGCGCTGGCTTCCGCGTGTTTGAGATAGGGAGAGTTGTAGAACGCGAAGTGCGCAAGTCGGGCTTCTCGGTAATTCGCGAACTAGGGGGACACGGCATCGGACGCACCATCCACGAAGCTCCCCACGTCCCAAACTATCCCGATCCGCAAGCGCGCCAGATCATGAACGAAGGGCTGGTAATTACAGTCGAGCCGATCATCAGCAGCGGCTCGGGACGCGTCTTTACGGACAAGGACGGTTGGACCGTACGGACCAGAGATCGTGCCCTTTCGGCCCATTTCGAGCAGACGCTGGTCGTTACCTCCGGCATACCCCTTCTACTCACGGCGGGCTAGATCCGGCGTTGACCCGGGAGTAGCTTCACGATAAAGTTCAATGTTGAAGGACGTCTTCCCCTACCTGGTCTGTGCGCGCCACATTCTCCAAACTCGTAGTCATTTTGTGGGCGGTTGCCGGCTTGGCCTGGGCGGCTCCGGCGCAATTTTCTGTGCAGAAGCGCGTGGGCCTAACGGCCGGTGACCAATGGGAGCCTGCCCTGTCGGCCGATGGCGCCGGGCATATCTACGTTCTCTATCCGCATTACGGGCAGGTGCCGGATTGCAAGGATTGCAGCGCGCCCACTATGTTGCTGGTTGTGAGCAACGACAACGGGAAGACCTGGCAAACGCCGCGCGTGCTGCTTGAGTCGGGATCGGGGCAGTATGACGCCCAGATCGTGGTCGATCCGGCTGACCGGCGCACGGTCTATGCGGCTTGGCTACAAAACCGCAAGCGCGTGGTGATGCTTTCGAAGTCAGTCGACTCCGGGACGACCTGGAGCTTCAGCATTGCACTCCGCAGCGAGGTAGAGCTCGACAAACCGGTCCTCGGTGTGCGCGGAGAGCGCATTTTTCTCGGTTTCAATCATGAAGAAGATGTCTGGGTGGCCGCCTCGCAAGATGGAGGGCGGACTTTTACCAGCGCCCGGGTAAATAATGACGCGCGCCCAGGGTGGTCGTTGTTGGGGGGAACGACCCTTGATCTCGCCGGCAATGCCTATCTGGCATGGGCCTCTTACTCCAAGGCAGGTGGCGCGCGCGGGCCGGTAAACCTGTATGTCGCGAAGTCGGCGGATGCGGGCAAGACATGGAGTGCGACCCTGCTCGATGTTTCGGCGGCGGCGCCAGGCTGCCAAGACTCGGAATGCGGCGAGGCTTACCTGGGAGCGCAGATTGCATTGGCCTCCGATGCGGGCGGAACTCTCTATGCACTCTGGAGTTCTGGCAGCCGGCGGATGGGTCCACAACGCATTTACTTTTCTTCTTCCACGAATAGCGGCGACAGTTGGCTGCCAAAGACGAGCCTGACGTCGGCGGCACGCGGAGTCGAACACGCCTTCCCCGCAATCGTCGCAGGCGCGGCCGGCGACGTGCGGGTGGCATGGATGGATCGCCGCAACGCTCCCTATTGGAATACGTACTACCGCAGTTCGGCCAACGGCGGAGTCTTCTGGTCGGACGAGACTCGGCTCTCCGGGTACGTCCCCGGCTATCGCTACATCGGCAAGAAGGGCTTCCGCTTTCCGTTCGGCGACTATTTCGGGCTTGCTATCGACAACCGCGACGATACCCACGTCGTGTGGGGTGAGGGGATGAACTATCAGTCGCCGGGGTCGATCTGGTATGCGAGCGGGCGGTAGGTGAATTTCCTGCGTCTAAATGTCGGGGGAAGATCCTCGCTTCTAAGAACTGTCATCCTGCGCGAAGCGAAGGACCTGCTTTTTTTGGCGAACGAAACGAAAGAAGATCCTTCGTTTCGCTCAGGACGACAAATCTTAACGTATCGAATGAGTTCTCAATCCGTCAGCAGCCCACCCGTAATCTCCCGAATCTTCTGGATGCGGTGTTCGCGGCAGTAGCCAGCCAGTTCCTCAACCAACTTTTCTGTCGCGACCGGATCAAAGTAACTGGCAGTTCCCATCTGTACGGCGGTGGCGCCAGCCAGCATGAATTCGATCACGTCAACGGCCGTGGTAATTCCACCCATGCCGATGATAGGAATTTTCACAGCGTGGGCCGCGTCGTACACCATGCGCAGCGCGATCGGTTTGATCGCAGGTCCGGACAGTCCGGCCGTCACGTTCGCAATTCGAGGACGGCGTGTGTCCGCGTCAATCGCCATGGCAAGAAACGTATTCACCAGCGAGATCGCGTCCGCGCCCGCTTCCTGGGCAACGTGAGCCATCTGGGCGATGCTTGTCACGTTGGGAGAGAGCTTGACGATCAGCGGACGTCTTGCCACGCGCTTGGCCGTGCGCACCACCTCGTCGAGCAAATGAGGATCACTGCCGAACTGGATGCCGCCGTGCGCGGTGTTAGGACAGGAAACATTCAGCTCGTAGGCGGCAATGCCTTCCCCTTCATTCAGGATTTCAAGGGCATGCTCATAGTCCGGTCGCGTATATCCGAAAACGTTGGCGAAGATGACGATGTCTTTCTTCTGCCGCAGCGCGGGGAGTTTTTCGTCGAGGAAAGCGCGCGCGCCGATATTCTGCAGCCCAATAGCATTCAGCATTCCGGCCGGCGTCTCGAACAGGCGGGGCGGCGGATTGCCGGTCATCGGTTCCTTGGACAGACCCTTGACAACGAAGCCGCCGAGTTTGTCGAGGTGAACGATATCTTCGAACTCGACGCCATATCCGAAAGTACCGGAAGCCGCGATGATCGGGTTCTTCAGGTCAATGCCGGCGAAACTTACGCTCAGATCGGGAGGACCGGAGGGCGTCATTGCACTTCTCCTGCAGCCGTAGCGGCGGGCCGGCGCGGCGTCTGGAGCGCTTCGGTCAACACTCGTCCGGTGGCGTGAGTCGGCGCATTGATCCCGAGCAGCGATGCCAGAGTGACAGCGAGATCGACTGGTTCGGCATGCGTCCGGTACAAGCCGGGTTGAAACGCGAGTCCATAGAAGGCGAGGGGCACATGAGTATCGTACGAAAACGGCGTCGCATGATCGGTGCCTGATAAGGTTCCCACTTGAAACGGTCTCGGAATACCCATGACGTACCAGCCTCCGTAAGGCGAGTAACTGTGGGCATAGCGGCGTCCCATTTCTGTGTGGGGAGTTTCTCCGCGTGCTAACTGGGACTTCGTGAAGTATCCCGCAAAGCCCGCCTGCTTCATGGCCTCGCCTGCATCCGCTTCGGCATCGGCCTCCTTGCGTCCCGCGAATGCCTCTTCGTTCAGCCAGGCGAGCGGGAAGTTAACATCGAGTACATAGTCCGCCGTTTTCGCATATTTCTTCGATAGCAGGGAATTGCTCTGCTTGCGCAAGTCTTCGTCATTCAGGTTGGCCGCGGGCAAGCGAAGAGTCTTCGCGAATTCCGGCAGCGGCGCAATGCCATGATCGGCGGAGAGCGCCATCCAGATGTTCGCCAGCCCCACCTGGTGCCCAAGGAACGTGATGAACCCCGCCAGTTGCCGGTCGAGTTCAAGAGCCATGTTGCGCATCTGGGGAGAATCGGGCCCGAACTGGTGTCCGAGTATGTCGTTGGCGGAAAGGCCGATGGTGAGCAGATCCGTGGCCGGCCCGGTACCAAGTTTTTCGTAGACAACCAACTCTTTCGCGAACTCGAATTGATAATCATTCGCGAAGGGAGTGGATCCGATTACTTGATAGAAACTGGCCGGACTTCCGTCTTTTTCCTTGCGCGGAGCCGTCGATCCCAAGACATTTCCGTCGTTGTCCTTCCACTCGCGGTTCCAGTACTTATCGGTGCGATGGCTGCCGTTGAAGTTCCGTGCCCACTCCGGGAGCTCTTGCCGATAGTAGGTGGAGGTGATCCAGGTGCCGCTCGTGGGATCAATCCAGTAGGCAGCATTGCCGGAAAAGCCCGCCGCCAAAACGGCCGCGCGGTCTTTCAGGGAGATTGCGAATACTCGCGCTTTTCCGCCAGTGGCGAGTCTCAATTCGTCTCCCAGCGTATCGCTCATCAGATTGTGCGGTGAAGCGCCTGGGGCAGTACTCGTCAGGCCAACCAGTTTGGTGGCATCGTCCTGCACTGAGGTGACGCGTTTCTTTTTCAGTGGGTCCCACCACTCGTTGGCGACAATCCCGTGCGCGCTCGTGTAGCTGCCCGTGAAAAGAGTGGCGTGTCCGGGGCCGGTACGCGTGTTGGCGTAGTCGTAGTTGCAGTCTGTGAAATATGCGCCGCGATCGAGGAAGACCCGGAAACCGCCTTCGCCGAACTGGTCGCGATAACGCTCAAGGTAGTCGCCGCGGAATTGGTCGATGACAATCACGACCACCAGCTTGGGACGCGCATTGTAGGCCGAAGCCCAGGCAGCCGGGATGCAGACGAGCACTACCAGCGCGCCGTACCACGGACGGGGAATCCTCATTGCGAGTTAGTTTACAGGAGAAGAAAGACTCTAACCGCAAAGAACGCGAAGAAAAGCCGCCAAGCACGCAGAGAAAACCGTAGGTGTTCTTTGCGTCTGACTTTGCGTTCTTTGCGGTTTAAGATTTTGAAGTTTCTCCCCGGCGGTCGGCGCCGCCGCGTGCATTCAATCCCACTTATCAGCTACAGTAAATGTGAATGCTCGATCTCAACTTTGTCCGCGAAAACCTTGCGCTGGTGGAGGAAAAGCTGCGCCAGCGGGGAATGAATCCCGCCGAAGTGTT
>JBKPCG010000017.1:0-43390 GCA_046727255.1 Acidobacteriota bacterium
AACCGCGCGGCCTCCATCGGTTCGTCTTGCCTCCGCGCTCGCCCCAACTCAACGGCGCCGTCGAGCGCGCCAATCGCACCCACACCCAAGAGTTTTACCAGGTCACTCCCTGCTCGCTGGAGATGAACAAACTCAACCGCGTACTCCGCCACTGGGAAAAAATCTACAACACCGTCCGCCCTCACCAGGCCCTGGGCTACTTAACCCCACTTCAGTTCCTCCGCCAGAACTCATCGCAACGAAAGGAATGAAAGTGTCACCCATCCACTGGACGAGTACACAGCCTTGACTCCATTTATCCACCGAGCTAAACTCGAGCAGAAATCTATAGCTCAATGAAGATAAGTGCCTTGCTTTCTATAGTTTGCCTGTAAATCCTTTGACATCAATCTTTTGGAGGGATTTTTGCCGCAATCCCATGATTCCAAAAGACCGGGGAGAGGGTACGGGGTACCCCTGATCCGCGACAGCTCTCATCGGGAACAAACCGCGAACGCCCCGCGTACCTTCCACCAGGTGGGGGTGTCTTCATGCTCAGGGCGGCAGTGGTGGCAGTGTTGTTGGCGTCCGCGATGGCGGTGGCTGAGGGGCCATTGGTCATCAATGAAAAGGGCAAGGACCACTTCGAGACCGGATTCTCTTCCGGCGGACGCTTGCAGTTGGAAGTGCGCTCCGGGGACGTGCGGGTCTCCGGGACCGACAGCGGCAAGATCTCGGTTCGCTACGAAGGCAGAAAGGGCGGCGAGGTCGAGGACGTGGCGATCCACTTCAAAAAGACCGGCAGCAACGGTGTGATGACGCTCACGGGCGGACCGCGCAACGAATTTCAGATCCGGATCGAGGTTCCGCGCGAGACCGACCTGCACGTGCGCATGCCCTTTGGAGCGCTAGCGATCGAGAACGTCCGCGGCAGCAAGAATGTCGAACTGCACGCCGGTGATCTCTCCATTGAAATGGGCGACCCCAAGGAGTACGCGCACATCGAGGCGTCCGTCATGACCGGCGGACTGGATTCGGCGCCACTCGGGGTCTCGAAGGGTGGCCTGTTCCGGTCTTTCAAACACGATGGACCCGGCAAGTACCAACTCTACGCGCATGTCGGGAGTGGCGAGCTCGATCTGCGGTGATCATCATTACGTCGCGCTACTCAGTGCAGAATCGGCGTTGCATTGGTGGCGACGCAAGTCCAGTTTCCGTTTTTCAAGATCCAGGTATCCACGAAGCGCTCGCGGCGAACGTAGGGCTTACCGTTGCGGCTGCCTTTTGCGGCGAAGACTCCGACGGCAATGGCGGTTTGTCCGTGGACGTGCACCGTCAGGGATTCGGGCGCGACCTGTTCTTCATTGGCAGTTGTGGACTTTACACTGGCGAGAAATTCGGCCTTGGTCCTGAGCGAGCCGTCGTCTTCGATCAGAACCAGGGAGTCATCGAGCAGAGAGCCGAGGGCCTTGGTGTCACCGAGTTTGTAGGCCTGGTTCCAGGCTTTTTCGAGGGCGATTACTTTCGCTTTGGCGGCGGCCTCGGGCTCGCTTTGCGCGAACAGGGCGGTCGCGGCTACCGGAATTATCAGAAGGGCTGTCCATTTCATGGCGCGGACCTCGGTGGCGGTTCGTCCTCATTAGCGGCAAACCGGTCGTGGCGCAATCGAGGAGTGACGGAAACCGTCTTCTACCGGACTATAGCAGAGCAAACATCCGGCAGAATGCGTTCCAGGCGCTAGGTGCTTGGAAAGGTAACGGTACAGAGAGCGCGGTTCGAAAAGCGCGCTGTCTGGTCAGATTTTATTCAGACCGTCGAGGGCGGCGACTTTATAGGCTTCCGCGAGGGTTGGATAGTTGAAGACGGTGTCGCGGAAATATTCGATGGTCGCTCCCATGGTTAGTACGGCTTGGCCGATGTGGATGATCTCGGCGGCGCGGTCTCCGATGATGTGGACGCCGAGCAATTTGAGAGTATTGGGGTCGAAGAGAATCTTGAGCAGGCCGTTCTCATCGCCCAGCATTTGACCTTTGGCCAGTTCCGAGTAATGCGCCAGGCCGACCTCATACGGGGCTTTCTGGCGGGTGAGTTCTTCTTCGGTGGCCCCTACCATCGAAATCTCGGGGATGGCATAGATTCCGTAGGGGATGAGATGGGTGGACATCTTGCTGGGCTTGCCGAACATGTGGCTGCTCGCCAGGCGGCCCTGCTCCATGGAGGTGCTGGCCAGAGCGGGAAAGCCGATGACGTCGCCGGCGGCATAGATGTGCGGAACGCTGGTCTGGAAGTTTTCATTGACGGCCAACTTGCCGCGCGGATCGGGTTGGATGCCAGTCGCTTCTATATTGAGCTGGTCGCTGTTGGCCTGGCGTCCTATGGTGTATAGGAGGGCCTGCCCGCGAACGAGCTTCCCGCTTTCGAGCTTGGCGAATACTTGGTCGCGCTCCTGGTCAAGGCCGACCTGCACGACCTTCTCGCCGAGACGAAAAACGGTTCCAATTTGCCGCAACTGGAAACTGAGGCTCTCGATGATCTCGCGATCGACAAAGTCGAGCAGCGTGGGACGCAAATCGAGGAGCGTGACCTTGACTCCCAGGGTCGCGAACATGGAGGCAAACTCCAGGCCGATGATGCCGGCTCCCACCACGATGAGTTCGCGGGGCACTTCCTCCAGGCAATGAACCTGATCGGAATCGAAGATGCGCTTGCCATCGATAGGGATGTCGTCGCTATGGGCCGGGCGAGTGCCGCAGGCGATGAGGATGTTATCACCATGAACCAGCTGAACTCCGTCTTCGTTATGGATCTCGATGGTGTGCGGATCTTCGAAGCGAGCGTCGCCTTCGAGAGTAGTCACAAAGTTACGGCGAAGCTGGGCTTTGATGACTTCCACTTCCCGGGTCATGACCGACTGCGCCCGGAAAACCAGGTCCGACATCAGGATGCGGTCCTTTACAACGTAACCACGACCATAAAACGTGCGCTGGCGGAAGCCGCTGAGATAGAGGATCGCTTCCCGCAACATTTTGCTGGGGATGGTGCCGGTATGGACGCAGACTCCGCCAATGGTCCGCTGGCGGTCGATGATAGCGACTTTCTTACGCAGCTTGGCAGCGCAGATCGCGCCTTTTTGGCCGGCTGGGCCGCTGCCGATTACCACGAGATCGTATTCGTGAGTCTGCATTCTAAGTTCGCATCACTACTTTACACTGATCGAGTGCGAGGCTAACACGGTTCACGAATAACGGAAGAATGTGTCCATTTGCTGTTCATCCATGTTGCCAGAGCGTCTGTACCTAATTGCCTTCGGGGTAAGTATGGGGCTTTCTGTTTGCGGCGGAGGGCACGGTGATTTTGACAGATTCTTTACTTTCCGGTGACAGAAAAGTAACAGAACTCGGGTAGCCTGCGCCGCGGCGGGATCCGGTCGACCTTCGAACAGCAGACTCACTCTCTAAGGAGCAATCTCTATGAAACGCGCGTTAGCGGCTGTGCTGGTCCTGCTGTTCCAGATGCCCCCTGCGGCTTTAGCTGGCGGCTCCAATGCCTACCAGCAGACCAACCTGGGGTCCGATATGGCGGGTGTGGCGGCGAACACAGACGCACAGTTGGTGAATCCGTGGGGGATTGCGTTTTTTCCGGGCGCGCCGTTTTGGGTTGCAGATAATATCGCCGGCGCTTCGACGCTCTACGACGCGAACGGGAACAAGCAGTCGTTGGTGGTCGCCATTCCTACCGCGAGCGGGGGTGCGGGTAGAACTCCGACTGGAATCGCGACCAACAGCACGGGGAAGTTTGGCGGCTACGTTTTCATCTTCGATACCGAGGGCGGCGCAATCGTGGGATGGAAATCGGGGACTACCGGCGTGGTGGCGACAACCAAAGCGGCTGCTGTGTACAAGGGCCTGGCGATGATCACCAATGCGGGCGCCCCGTTTTTGCTGGCGACGAATTTCAACAGCGGGTCGGTGGACGTTTACGACGGAAATTTCCAGCCAGTTGTTTTGGCCGGGAACTTCACCGATCCGACCCTGCCCGCCGGGTATGCCCCGTTCGGGATCCACGTCATCGGGGGAAACGTTTACATCACTCATGCCAAGCAGGATGCCGCGAAGCATGATCCGGTGACGGGCAAAGGGCTGGGATATGTGAGTGTGTTCGATGGAAACGGAAATTTCCTGAACCGGTTTGCCTCGGCGGGGACGCTGAACGCTCCGTGGGGAGTGGTGAGGGCGCCTGCGTCCGGTTTCGGGCTGTTTAGTGGAGCGCTGCTGGTCGGCAACTTCGGAGGCGGAGGCATCAACGCATACAACGCCATGACCGGAAAATCCCTGGGCATGATGAAGAACGAGAAGGGGAAGGCTCTGAAACAACATCGGGCTTTGGGACATGGTCTTTGGCGCGGGCGGGACAGGCAGTCCGACAACGCTCTACCTGGCAGCGGGCATTTTCTATGAGAGCCACGGACTGTTTGCGAGCGTGAATCTAGTTCCGGTGAGCGTGTTGCCGGTGGCGATGAAGTTTTCAGCACCGTGAATACAACCAGCGCGGCAAAGGTGGCGACGCTTGCCAACAACACCAGTTCGAGCATCAGCATTAGTTCCGTAGCGGTGAGCGATACCCATTTCGTGATTACTTCGAATACGTGTGGCGCCAGCCTGGCGGCGCGGGCAACCTGCAAGATCAAGGTGGCGTTTGCCCCAACGGCGGTCGGCACCGTGAGTGGGACCCTGAGCGTCACCGACAGCGGAGCGGGCAGTCCCCAGAAAGTTGCCTTTACGGGGACGGGTACATAACGAGCGGCACTGGGCGCACGGCAGTTTCCACTCCGGTAGCCCGAAGTCCGTAATCCCAGCCGGGCATCCCCTGCCACTCCACCTTTCCGAAACTGGTGTAGACTCTCTCTGCGAAAGTGGCGGAGCCAGTACCCAGTAAAGCAAATTGCTTTGGAAGGAATAAGCGATATGAAGAAGCTGTTGTTGATTCTCAGTATGACGGTGGCGATTGTGGCGCTGCCTGTTTATGGTCAGGACGCGCCTAAGAAAGACGCGGCGCCCAAACCGGCGGTCAGTCCTTCGCAGGCTTTGCTCGATACCTGGAACGATGTCGGGCGGAAGCTGATTGCGATGGCGGAAGACTTTCCGGAAGACAAGTACGATTTCAAGCCCACGCCCGCGCAGCGCAGTTTCGCCGAACAATTGCTGCACGCGGCTAACGCGAACTACTACTTTATCAATCCAGCAACCGGCAAGAAGATGCCTGCGGAAGAAGATCCCAAGCGCGCGGACTACAAAACGAAAGCGGCGGTGGTCGCGTTCGTGAGGAAGTCATTCGAGGACGGCGCGGCGGCGATCAAGATGAAGGGCGATAAGGGACTGAGCGATCTGGTGGTGGATCCATTTGCCAATCAGCAGGTGCGCGTTTCGGATATGGCGTGGGGTCTGCTGGAGCATTCCGGCGAACACTACGGACAGCTGGCCGTGTACTACCGAGTGGCCGGGCTGGTACCGCCGGAATCGCGGCCGAAGAAGTAGGCTCTGTTTGTTTTTCTTGAGTTCCCTTAAACTGGATTGCATTTCCCCGGGTTGGTATTGAGACAGGACCAGTCTGGCTTGCATAAGGAGTTGCAACGCGTATGAAAGAAGTGTGTCGGCGATGTGCCTTGGGCGCAGCTCTGATCCTAACCGCGATGAATTTCGTGAGCTGCGGGCACGAACTCAAACTTGTGAGCATTACGGTACAGCCTCCGACGGCCACATTTTTGACCCCGGACACCAATGGCCAGATTGTTTTCACCGCCCTTGGGAATTACATTCACCCTCCCGACACCCGAGACATCACGGACAAGGTCACGTGGGCGACCGACGTCCCGCAACTGATTCAGATCAATCGTGGCGTGGTGTCCCCGAAGGGCGGCTGCGGAGGCGCGAACATCTCCGCCAGTCTTCAAAACAAGGGGAATCTAGTGATTGGTTACGCGACGGTCACGGTAAACGATCCCACTAATCCCATCTGTCCAGGTGGCGGTACGGAAGCAACGTTGGGTGTGAGTGTCAACCCAGTTGATTTCGGTACGGTCACAAGCTTGACGGGAGGAATTAGCTGCCCGACACAATGTATTGCCGTGTTTCCGGTGGGAACTTCGGTGGGACTTACCGCGACACCAACCGACGGTCACAGTTTCGTCAGTTGGACGGGTTGCACACAATCGAATTTGAATAGCTGCACGGTGACGATACCCGTCGGCGGGGCAAGCGTGGCGGCGACCTTTCAGTGAGACCCAGAAGTCATTCCTCGGCCAGCAGCTTGCCAAGCGTGGGCTTATATTTTTCAGGCTTGGATTTCTTCGCCGGTACGAGGTGTGAGGGCTTGGGACTTCCAACCCGTTCGCGCGCCATTTCGCGGACAGCCTTGGCGGCCGTAAAGGTTTTCTTTTTCCTCTTCTTGCCCGCCATCAGGGCATCTTCGCACCGGAACTAATAAAAGTGCAATAATCGGGGTGGTGTCGGCTCCTCGGGTAGTCCGGAAATGCGTGGCCGGAGCCTGAGACCTAAAACCTGACACCTGAGACCTGACCTTCATGGATGAGCGCGAGTTCTTTGACGAGAAGCCGGACAAGAAGCCGGCGACTTTGAATTGTCCGCATTGCCATCAGCCGGGGGAGTATGAGATCCAGTGGCTGGTGCGAACCAAGAAGAAGAATCTGCCGCCCCGAGCCGACGACCGCGACCGGGCGAAGTTCGCCAAAGCGCAGTCGTACATGCTGCGTCGCGACGACATGATGGTCTGCAAAAATATCCGCTGCCGAAAGCGCTTCGAGATCACGGGCGTGCAGAGCGTGGCGTTTCTGAACTAGGCAACATCAGCGCGCGCCGTCGCGGTGTATGCGATTCCGGAGTGAATGGCAGGGCCTACGGGAGTGAGGTGAGGTGAAGAGGTGAAGGAGGAATCCCGGATCACCCCAGCGTCAAGGTGATATGTGCCCCACTCGAAAGTGAGCTTCGGATTGCAGCTCTTTGACATCACATCAATAGTCGTCTTGCCGGATTTCTTGCCGAGTACATAGGGCATCAGCGCCGCAAAGTAGGACCCATCAGCCTGAGCGTGGCCATTCCGCCGTCAAGCTGAACTTGGATCAACGTTTACGTAGTATCTGAAGGCAGGCCAGTCCCATACACACTGTAGGTGACCAGCGTGCGATCTGCGGATCGCGAGCGGTTCGTCTCTTTCAGGGATAGTTCTACCCCCGGATTGCTCATGTCCTTGCCAAAGTGTTTTTGAAGTCTGGAAAGCTGTTCAATTTTCACCTTTTGCTCCGGAGTAAGGTCTCGAGCAGTATTCCGAGCCGACGGGACCTGCGGTGCGGCAGCGTGGTCGAGCTGAGCGACGGCAATCGTCACCTGAAGCAGAACGGGAAACAGGTGGGACGTATGGCATCGCATGATTGCATGCTCCCTTGCGTACTCGGAAGGCTATTCCTGCGGATAGGTGTTATAAAATCGCAATTTCAATTTTACCAACAAAGGGAGGACAGCCGCCTTCAAATCTGCCGGTCGTCGTGCACCATTGGGTGCGGTGGGGTTGCGATCTCTTGGGCAGAGATTCTAATCAGATGAGACGGGTGGTTTAATGGCAGTTGTGAGCGACTGAAGCCGGCGCGAATATGGAAGACTTGCGGCACGACTAAAGTCGTGCTCTTCCACAATCTGCCACTGGTGTTGCTGATTCATCCCCCTGCGGGATCCAAAGCATCAGGCACTTTTCCTGGCCCTCATTGACGCTGAATGCAGCTCCCTCCCTAGGGATGGTCCGGTATGGCGATTTGTGTCCCGTCCGTGTCGAATTTGCGCCTGGCGAGTTGCTGCGGGCCGAGCGACATGCTTGCAAGCCCTTGAACCTAGTCGAGATAACGCCCTGAGGCCCCGGTTTGGCAGAGTGGGTGCACCCTGTCAGGGCTGGAATTTTCTCCGCAGGAGGCTTCGTTTGCATATGCACAGAAGCAATCACACACGACTGTACGTTCTACGCTCCATAGCGTTCATGACGCTGGGTCTGCTGCTCTGGATCGTTACGCCGGCAAGTGGACAGAGCACGCCATCCCCGAGTAGCGTGCCATCCCAAGACAGGGTGCCATTCCAGGACAACGATACCAAGGGCTGGCAAATCGCCAACATGGACAAATTCCTGGACAGCCATCCGGAAATTGAGGAGCAGCTGCGCAAGGATCCTTCCCTGATCAGGAACGATGAGTTTGTCGAGAAGCATCCGGCGCTACAGCAGTACTTGCAGGAGCATCCCGGAATCCGGGAGGAGTTCACTGAGAACCCTAATGCGTTCATGCGGCAGGAACAGCGTTACGAGCGGCGGGAAGACTCCGACGGTCGCAATCGGAACGGGGATCGCGACATAACCCGCGAGCAGCTCGCGGACATGGATCGGTTTATGGATAGCCATCCGGAAATCGCGGAACAGCTACGCAAAGATCCTTCGCTAATCAAGAACAGGGAGTTCGTGGAGAATCATCCGGCGTTGCAGGAGTTTCTGCAAAGCCACCCTGGAGTTCGCGAGGAGGTTAACGAGAACCCGAACGCATTCATGCGCCGGGAAGAGCGGTTCGACCGGCGTGAGGACGATCGCGACGAACATCGAATCGCAGGAGATCGCGACGATCGTCGCAGCATTGCGGGAGATCGCGATGTAACTCGTGAGGAGCTGGCGACTACGGACCGGTTCCTGGACACTCATCCGGAAATCGCGGAACAGCTACGCAAAGATCCTTCGCTAATCAAAAACAAGGAGTTTGTCGAGAATCATCCGGCCTTGCAGGAGTTTCTGCAAACTCACCCTGAAGTTCGGGAGGAGTTTCGCGAAAATCCAAACGGTTTTATGCGTCAGGAAAGACGCTTCGACCAGCGCGAGGATTCTCGCGATCGTGCGACGACCTTTCACGACCGGGACCGGGATGATCTGGCCAGCTTCGGCCAGTTTCTGGGCGGACACTCGACGCTCGCGCAGCAGCTCTCCAAGGATCCTTCGCTGGCGAACAACAAGGAATTCCTGGCGAACCACACGGAGCTTCAGGATTATCTGAAGGCTCATCCTGAAGTGCAGCAGCAGCTGGTGACGAATCCGCAGGGTGTGATCTCGACGGTGACACCACCGCCCAGCACGGTCCTGGATCCGAAGTTGCAACCCAAGCCTAAACAGTAGGGGAGCGGGACTGAGGAGAATTGGGGGACGCATCGCGCCCTCCAATTCTGCTTCTTCTTTTGAAGATCGCGTAAGGCGGGACATCACGTTGAACTAATCCGAATGGAGGTGTTATGAAGATCGGGATATCACTCATTGCCGCGTTGGCGCTCGTGCTGCTGGTACCGTCGAGTGCTGCCGCCAAGGACAAGAAGAAGCACGGGCAAAGGGGCATGCTGGAGAGTATGCAATCGGTACCTTGTGGGCTGAAAGAACGAGGAGTCAGCGGTTTTGGCAGCATCTTCGGATCGGTCGGTGTTCAGCATGTGAATTCGAATGAGAAATTGTGCACTCAATACCTGCTTCGAACGGACGAGATGGAATATCACATCCGTCCGGTGGACACGAAGCATGCGGTCCTGTTGCCGGTCGGCCATGAAGGCGAATTCAAGATGAAGAAAGACCGGATGGTTCTCAGGGTGCCGGATGAAGACAAGAAAGCGCGCGAGTACCAGGTGATCTCGATGCAACCGGTAAATTCAGGCGCCCGGGAAGAGAGTTCCACTTACCGGTCCACGCAGAGGCCGGCGGAATCAAGAGCGGTAGAAAACCCTGCGGACCGGACAGAGAAGCCGGTCACGAATCGTCCGCCTGAATGATCGGCTGCCAGTGCGAGACGCGGCTTGGTTAGGAGCGGGTATGTGAGAGGGTTGCGGCCAGGCGGCGGACGCTGTTCAGTAGTTGGCCAAGAGGCGCCTTCGCGGAGAGAGGGCTTGTTTCAGGGGCATCGCTGAAGCCCTCTTTTTCCATTTGGCTGGCGGCTGCGGTAAACCTTCTTGAGCTGTCATCGTCCATGGCGAGGAAGCGAAAGGCTTGCGCGAGCGGAATGCCGTCGGCGCCGGTTTGCAGGAATTCGATTTGGGCGGTGACCTTCCCGAACACCGTATTCAGAATCATTTTCCCCATGGCACCCCGCGGGATTGGGCCTTTGGCGAGGACGGCCGATCCTCCCGTCAGCGACAGACGCTGAATGACTCCCAAAAACTTGGACTCATCCACGATGAAGATCGCGCGTTCGTTGTTGGGAACGCGGATCCGCGGTGCGCGGCTCTTCTTGCGCGATTTGTCGGGCTTGGAGGACACCTCCACAAGAATTGCAGTGGGGAACGAGACGGTCAAGGTTACTTCCGTGCCTGCGAGATCGCGATTGAAGCCGATTCGTCCTGGAATCCGCCGATTCGTTTTCCGGACTTGCGCTCATTTATACTTGCTAGTTTTCCTTGTGCTGTCTGAAGGCGCAGGTTGGGAGTCCCTCCGTGAAGATTCTGGTGTGCATGAAGCAGGTGCCGCAGAAAGACGCCCCGCTGAAGCTCAATGAAGCGGGGACGTGGATCCGCGAAGACGTTTCCTACGAAGTGAATGAGCCGGACGCCTATGCGCTGGAAGAGGCGTTGCGGCAGAAGGAAAAGCATACCGGCGAGGTGGTGGTGGTGACGGCCGGTCCGGCGCGGTCCCAGCAGGTATTGCGGGAAGCACTGGCCAAGGGCGCCGACCGGGCGATTCATCTGGAGGGCGATGGCTTTGTCGGGCTCGACGCTTACAACACGGCGCGGGCGATCGCGGCGGCGATTAAAGACGAGACCTTTGACCTGATCTTCACCGGGTTGCAATCGGATGATTACGGGTACGCGCAGACGGGCGTGATCCTGGCGGAGATTCTGGGCTGGCCGCACGCGACCATCATTATGCACATCGATAAAAACGAGGGCGGCGTTCGAGTGAAGCGGGAACTCGAAGCCGGATTCTTCCAGTTCGTGGACGTGCCGCTGCCAGCGGTGCTGACGATCCAGTCGGGAATTAACAAACTGCGCTACGCAACGCTGATTGGGATCAAGCAGGCAAAGTCAAAGCCTTTACGCAAAGTGGCCATGGCGGAAGTGCAGGCGGCGGTGGGCGGGAATCTGCAGAAGATCGAGAAGCTGTACATTCCTCAGAAATCGAAGAACACGGAATTTCTGGAAGGGTCTCCGTCGGAAGTGGCGAAGCAGCTGGTGGATCGGCTGAAGAATGACGTGCGGGTGATTTGAGAACTCCTTATGGCTGACAGCATTCTGGTGGTGGTTGAACAGCGCCAAGGTAAGCTGAACCGCGTCTCGTGGGAGACGATCGCGGCGGGACAGGCGATTGCTGCTCAAACGGGATGGACACTCGAGGCGGCGGTCGCGGGCTCGGGCGTGGCTGCACTCGCGGGCGAAGTTGCGGGGAAGAGGCTGGCGAAGGTGTATGCCGTCGAATCGGCGAGGCTGGAGCCCTACACGCCGGATGCATTTGCGCACGGACTGAAAGTGTTTTTGGAGAAGCACCCGGCCAGGCTGGTGCTGATGCCGCACACTTATCAGGTGCGCGATTTTGTGCCGAAGTTGGCGACGGCGCTGGGAAGCACGGCCATCACGGATGCCGTCGGCTACAAGTACGAAGGTGGAAAGCTGCTGTTCACGCGCCAGATCTTTCAGGGAAAGTTCGTCGCGGACGTGAGCTATGTGGGGACGGGTCCGTGCTTTGTGACATTTCAGAACGGGGCGTTCCGGGCGGATAAGGTGGAGACCGGCGCGTCGGCGGCGCCGGTCGAGACAGTGAATGTTGACGTGCCGGACGGCGTGGTCCGCAACAAGCCTCAGGACGTTTTCAAAGAAGCCAAGCAGGCGGTGGACCTGACGCAGGCGGAGATCATCGTGTCGGTGGGGCGTGGCATCAAGGAGCAGAAGAACATCGAGATTGCGAAGCAGTTGGCGGATGCGCTCGGCGGAGAGTTGGCGGCTTCGCGTCCGATCTGCGACAACGGATGGCTGCCGATGGACCGCCAGATCGGGTCGTCCGGGCAGACGGTGGCGCCCAAGCTCTATCTGGCGCTGGGAATTTCGGGGGCGATTCAGCATATTGTCGGGATGAAGGGCGCGAAAAGTATTATTGCGATCAACAAGGATTCCGAGGCGCCGATTTTTGAGATTGCGGATTATGCGGTGGTCGGGAATCTGTTTGATATCGTGCCGGCGCTGATTGAGGAAGTGAAGAAAGCGAAAGGGTAGATTTTAGAGTTGCAGGTTAGAGGTTGCAGTTCATGCCGGTGCTCGGTAAAGGTTGTCAATTCCGATTCTCGGGATTGGCGGTCATCTGATGGATTCCAGCCGGCGTTCGGACATCATTTTCGGAGTTGCACTGGTTGTCGGGCTGCTGATCGCCTACTACTTGCGCCATGCGCTGCTGATTATCTACGTTAGCATTCTGTTCGCGATTGTTTTGACGCCTGCCGTTCAGTTCATTCAAAAGCTATCGATCGGGCGATGGCATCCGGGCAAGGGCTTGGCGATTCTTCTTCTCCTGATTAGTTTGCTGGTGCTGGTAGGAGTGTTCATCGGGATCGTGATCCCTCCGATCGTCCGCGACGTGCAGGAGTTTGCCTCCGATCTGCCGGGACGCGTGCCTGACATGATGGAACGGCTGCGCAGGGTACCGGCGCTGAACCGTCTCGCCCCGCAGGATCTGCAGGAACAGTTGACCTCGCTGGCGAGCCGACTGCCCAGGTTGCTGAGTGGGATTGCTGGTGGTCTGGTCGGATTCTTCACGTGGCTGATTCTGACGATTTACTTTGTTGTCGATGGCCGGCGTGCCGTGGACTGGGGGCTGCGGCTGTTAGGGGAGCAAACGGCATTCGAACTAAGGCCGGTTTTGCTGCATGCTCGTGATCGGGTGCGGCGATGGATGCTGGGACAGCTGCTCTTGATGCTCACGCTGGGAGTGCTGAGCACGGTTGTCTACAACCTGCTGGGAATACGCTACGCGACTGGGCTTGGGGTGTTCACGGGCCTCGCGAACATCGTGCCGATCATTGGCCCGGTAGCGTCGGTGTTGTTGGGCCGCAGTGGCTGCGGCATTCGATTCCTGGATGAAAGTGGTAGCGGTACTGGGCTTCTATGCCGCTTATCAGCAACTGGAGAATGGATTCCTGACACCGAGAATCATGAAAGCCACATTGGACCTGCCGGCACTGGCGGTGGTGGTGGCATTGCTAATCGGAGGAGAACTGGCCGGTCTGCTGGGCGGACTGGTAGCGGTACCATCGGCGGCACTGATTGCGGTTTTTGTGGACGAGTATCTGTTGCGGCGGCGCGTGACTCCGGAGCTGGCAGGCTGAGGCCGGGAAGACGAAGAGTGACGTCCGTCCTCGCGACAGCAGGTCCTTCGCGCCGCTCAGGATGACAGTTTTGTAAGGCTATCCCTTGAATGTGGGGCGCGCAACTGATCTGACTGTCTACGATCCCGCGGCGAAGCCGCCGATGTGGGCCATCGTCATGCGGAGGTACTTGTAAGGATTGACGGGGGTGTCGTTAATACGGACTTCATAGTGGAGGTGGGGGCCGGTGGAGCGTCCGCTGAGGCCGACGTAGCCGAGCACATCGCCGCGGTGGACGAACTGTCCGGCGGCGACGCTAAAACTGGCCAGGTGACCGTAGCGGGTGGTGATGCCATGGCCGTGATTCATAGCAATGGCGCGTCCGTAGCCTCCCAGGAAATCGGCGAAAGTTACGGTGCCGTCAGCCGGGGCGAGTACAGGCTGGCCCACGACGGCGGAAATGTCCACGCCGGAGTGGAAGGCGCCTTCACCGTTGAACGGGTCAATGCGTTCGCCAAAAGCGCCGGTAATCTGACCTTCGACGGGCCAGAGATTCGGGGCGGAATTGGCGCGCACCCAGTCGGCGGTGGTGGAATTTCGGGTCAGGCCTAGCGAGATGCCGACGGTGGCAGCTCCGGACATCGCCGTGTGCTTCAGGGCATAAAGCTGGTCCATCGAGGAGTGAACCTGCGCGTCTTCAATCTGCTCGGTGGAGGTGTTCATCAGCACCGGGTCGGACTTGAGTCCGTATAGCGCCGAAACTTCGCTGGCTAACGATCCCAGGGAGGCGACCTGGATGTCCCGTTCCTTGGCAACCTGCTCGAGCCGCGAGTAGCGGTCTTTGAGCTCCTCTTTTTCGGTCCGGAGCTGGTTGAAGCTGGAAACCTTCTGGAGCATCCGGGTATAGGAACTGGCAATGCCGGTGAGACCGGCGATGCCGATCGCTGCTCCGGCTAGAACGACGTACAAATAATGGACCGGAATGGAAATCTTGCGCAGTTGCCCGTGCTCGTCGCGAGCCACGAAAAAAATGTAGAAGCGTTTGCGCAATATCGTCTCCGCTAAATTATGTTCGGATCCTGCCGGAGCGGAACAGTCTGCTCGGGGCTCAGAATCCTGATTCCACCAGTCTCGTCGGGATCGAGCTGGCTTCCCCCACCTTACGGAACCAGGCAAAGCCAAAATCCAATTCGCCCGCAACCGATTCAGGATGCGGCACTTGTTTCGGCCAAAGGTATTTGTGAACGTCGGGGTAAACGGTAACAAACCTGACTGGCGGTGTCAACGACCCCACGTACAAATGTGTGGTTACCAAGGCGGGGTCATTTGGCTTGCCCGGCCGTACGCATTACCGGTAGAGAACGGTCAGCGGCCGGTCGGTGGTGCCGGAAGTCACTTCAAAACTCCCTTTTTGGGGAATCATGCGACAACACAACCTTGCGCGGCCCGGAGCCAGGTAACTGTCGGGAGGTATAGTTAGGGGCTTGTCGCCCCTAAGAGAGAAATCGTTGATCGAGCGGATCCGGCGCCGGGTTCGCGCCGGTGCTTCGATCATAACCGGGATCGGAGACGACTGCGCCGTGCTGCGCATGCCTGCTGGTCACCAGTTGCTAGTTACGACCGACTTCACGCTGGAGAACGTGCATTTCCGGCGGGAGTGGCATCCGCCGGAAGTAGTGGGATGGCGATGCCTGACGCGGGGACTGAGCGATATCGCAGCGATGGGTGGCGAGCCACGAGCGGCATTCCTGTCGATGGCACTGGATCGGGGAGTTCCGCAAAAGTGGGTGAACCGGTTTCTGGCGGGGCTGCTCGAAGCGGCGGAAGAGTTTCGGGTGCCGCTGGCCGGCGGGGACACGGCGCAATCAGCGGGTGGGATCCAGGCCGACATCGTCGTAGTAGGATCGGTGCCATCGGGGCGCGCGGTTTTGCGATCGGGCGCGTTGGCGGGCGATGGAATCTACGTCACCGGGGAATTGGGCGGCTCGGCCGCGGCGATTGCGCGGATGCGCGAAGGAAAGGTGCGGGCAGCGGATTACGAGCGACATTTTCATCCCGCGGCGCGGGTTGAGGTGGGGCGGTGGCTAAGGCGGAGAGGTCTGGCGTCGGCGATGATCGACGTAAGCGATGGGCTCTCCACTGACCTCGAACATGTTTGCGAGGAGAGCGGTGTAGGGGCGGAGATTGAGGTCGCGGCAATTCCCTGCGCGCGGGTGGGGCGTCCGGCGCGGCTGGTGGGCTTCGATCTGGCATTGCACGGCGGGGAGGACTACGAACTGCTATTTACGTCGGCGAAGAAGATTCCGGCGAAAGTGGCCGGAGTTCAGGTGACGCGGATTGGGCGGATTACACGGAGGCGGGGGATGGTGCGGGTGGAGGATGGACGTCGCCAAGGACTGTCGGCGCACGGGTGGGAACACTTCAGAGGCAATACCTAGTATTCTTCGTCACGAACCGCCTGCGCTTCATTGCTCTCCATGTCTCGGCGGTAGGGCCTCTAGTGGGGGATAAATCCTCAGTCTTTCCGGTGAAATGATCGGGATGGAAACCGCGCTCCACGAGTTGACCAGGTAGGTGCTCATTTCGGGTCCATCAAGGGCAGGCCCGCCGGGTGAGATGACTAGGAATGGAAGGTCGAAAACACTCCTATAGACTGGCGCTTTCTCATCAATAAACCCAGCCGCGCGCCTCTTCGGCTTTCTGGTGAGCAACTCCAAATAGCGCGTCGAGCTGTCGAGCGTCGTCCCGTCGGCCGAGAACAGAGTTTCACGCTCTACGGACATTTCGCCGTAGAACGTGTTCAGTGTGGATTTCAACAATGCTAAAGAGCCATCCGGACGAAAACAGTAGTTCGCATAGTTCACCCAGTCTCCTGAACCACTCTGAAATGTGAAGTTCGCCTCGACCAGCTTGTCGTCTTCAAACCAGACGAATGCGGCAGAATCGCCGCCTCCGGAAGTACGAACTTCCTCCAAACGCACTTGCGTCCGCCAGTTTCCTCCATGTCGTTTGTGCCGCTCCTCCGCAAGAACGGCTAGGGCAAACCTCAGCGAAAATTAGTTTTGCTCCTTCTTGCTGGGTGGCGAATGCGGCCACACTTTGGCAATAGGAGTAAATACCTTCAGCCGTGCTTGTGACAGCCCTCTTCTCCCCAGCCGCATTTGCGACGACCATCAACGACAGAACCGTGTATGCCAGCAGAGCCTTCACTCCACTAATTTACGGCGCCGGGAAGCGGAGTTCCCGCGTCGGAGTGAGTTGTGCCGGCAGTGACTTTCGTTACCTGCCTGGGTCTAGTTCCCGTCGCGCTAAGGGACTAGAGTAAGCGAATGCGGACAAGAAATTTGCTTCTGGTTCTAGTCGTCGCGGCCTTCCTTCCAATGCTTGCTCAGGGACAGACGTCCCAAAAGATCGACAACGATTTCGTGCAGCGGACATTCGGGAAAGACTTCACCATCGTGCCGGAAGTGGGCGGGATGGTAGGCGACATGGATGGGGACGGCGTCGAAGATGCAGTGATTGCCGCGCGCTGCAAGAATCCCCTGCTCGATGAAGCCGAGCACAATTATGCGGTCATCGATCCGTATTACACCTTCTTTGGCTATGGCGACCCCAAGGTGACGATGAGCTTCGTTGAGGACAGTCCGTCAAAGCGGGGACTGGTCGTGCTCATTATTCACGGCGACGGCCCGCAGGCATGGCGCTCGGAAACGCCCAAGGCGAAGTATGTCGTCATCAACCTGCCCTATCGGACGATCTCAGTGCGCAAGATGAAACTGAAAAAGAAGACCCTCCAGGCCATCTACGCCGAGGAAGGGAACGAACTGAGTGAATCGTCAGCGCTGTTCTTCGACGGAAAGAATTACAAGTACGTGCCGATGGGCTCGAGCATGGAGTAGATTTCGTTGCGTAAATGGTCGTTGGTCGCTAGTCGCTCGTCGTTGTAGTACCCTCCAGTGGATTGCCTCACCAATTGAAATATCGTGCGCTTCCGGAAAAGCTAGCGGTGTGTCAACTCCCGTCGGGAAGCCGTGCGCCGGAATGGGCTACGGGGGCCCGTTTCTTTTGCGTAACGCAGACTGCGGATGAGCTATCCATCGTGTGCGAGGAAGGCTGCGTGCCAGACGGAGTTCGTGTCGAGAAGGATTGGGTAGCGCTGAAGTTGGAGGGGCCTTTTCCTTTTTCATTGAGCGGCGTGCTCTCGTCGTTTCTTCAGCCGCTGGCAACGGCGGAAATCCCAATTTTCGTCGTTTCGACATTTGATACGGATTATGTGTTGATGAAGCGTGACAAGTTGGAGCAAGCAATCAAAGCGTTGGGCGCGGCGGGACATGAGATGCTCGCTATGCCGGCCCTCTGCGACTGCAGCCCGGTATTTTTCGGCTTGTTGCCTTGTTCCGAAGATGTCAGAATTTCCCGGCGAGAGCCATGATCGATCCTACCTTTAGTGTCCGGCTCGGGGTCGCCCTCTTTCGCTTCACCCGCTACCGCGTTCAGATCGTGGGTAGTACTGCCTGGCCTATGGCCGACGGAAGGACTTTCGGCACCGGCAGATTAGATCGGGACGAGCTGCGTGGCTGGGTAAGCGTGATCACCTACTCGTATTCGGCGTTTGGTGAGTACTATTCCGGTACTTACCAGCGCGGCTTCCGCAGAAAGAAGAAAGCCGAAGCCTTTCTGCAACGTTTTCCGCGAAACACTCCGGTCCCAGTGCGCTACAAGTCAAACCGTCCAGACATCTCGACTCTTTTGCCCACCGATCTCGGGCTGCTTCTGGCAGGACTCTAGCGATTGCCACCCGCCGGCGCTCCCCGTTCGACCCCGGATTTGCGCTGAATACTGGCGAAAATTGTGCAGTTACTTCGGCAGGTGATTAAATATTAGGTGGATACGTCTCTCATGGCATCGGCAGCGGTCAGGCTGCGCCGCAATTTCAAGGCGGCGAGCCGGAACATTCACGGGTTGTGGCAAGTGCTCAAGGCGGTGGCCTCGACCGACCATCCTTTGCTGGCGCATTTGATCCCGATTCGGCGCTGCAACCTGGCGTGCGCTTACTGCAACGAGTACGACGATTTTTCGAAACCCGTGCCGACCGAGCAGATGCTGCGGCGGGTGGACAAGCTCGGGGAACTCGGGACGTCAGTCGTCACGATCAGCGGGGGCGAGCCGATGCTGCATCCGGATCTCGACGACATTATTCGCCAGATGGTGAAGCGCCGCATTGTGTCGGGGCTCATCACCAACGGCTACATGCTGACCGCGGACAGGATTCAGCGGCTGAACCGGGCGGGTCTGGAATGGCTGCAGATTTCCATTGATAACGTGAACCCGGACGAGGTCTCGAAAAAGAGCCTGAAGGTACTGGACCGTAAGCTGCAATTGCTGGCGGAGCACGCCGATTTTCACGTGAATATCAATTCTGTGGTGGGCGGAGGAGTAAGCAATCCACAGGAGGCGCTGGTGATCGGAAAACGGGCGCTGGCGTTGGGATTCAGTTCTACAGTGGGGATTATCCACGACGGCCAGGGGCAGTTGCAGCCTTTGAAGGATGAAGAGCGCGTGGTGTATCACGAGATGAAGCAACTGGAGCGGCGGAGCTTCACACGGATCAATGCGTTCCAGGACAACATTGCGCAGGGGCGTCCGAACCAGTGGCGGTGCCGGGCGGGGGGGCGCTATTTGTACATCTGCGAGGACGGGCTGGTGCACTATTGCTCGCAGCAGCGCGGGTATCCAGCAATCCCGCTGGAGAAATATACGATTGCCGATCTGCGGCGTGAATTCTATACGGAGAAGTCATGCGCTCCGCACTGCACGGTGTCGTGCGTGCACCAGGTTTCAATCTTCGATGCCTGGCGGGCGCCACAACATCCGCAGGCGGTTTCTTCAGACAGTCTCGTGCAGATCGAGTAACAGTTAGCTTGGTCGGATGAGTAGAGACGTGGCGTGCCGCGTCTCCGCTGCTGCTTGGCCTAAAACCTGAGTACGATACCGGCGGAATAACGAAAATTGTTCTGACTGTCTCCGAAAGTGCGGGTTTGCAGATAGTCCACCTGAGCCAGTCGAACGCTGAGGATGGGAGCTATGTTCAGATCGAGCCCGCCTCCCACCGCCCACGCAGCACTCGTGTCCGCGGTACTTGATCCTTGCGAGTCAAATGACGTGTGCACTGCGCCGCCCAGAGCGTGAACGAAGGGCGTGAGATGAGTCGGGTTGGGAAGTCGCAAAACCGGGCCGAACATGAAAGTGTGGAGTTTGGTGTGGAGGGGAACTCCCAGGAATTCTGGACTTCCGTAGGCGCCGCTGAAGTCGGCTGTTACTCCGAGATAACGGTTGAAGTATCCGCTCAGTGAGGCGTTCCAACCATTGAGATTGAAATGGTCGAGGTTCGTCACGTCCGTGCCGGTATTGGCACGGTAATACTGAAAGCCGCCAAAGACTTCTGCCCGGGGCGCGTCCTGCGCCAGGAGCTGAAGTGGTAGGACTGTTGCGAAAATCAACACAGCCAGAAAACGGTACATGTCTTCTCCTTTTTTTCGCTGGCGCGCACACGGATGTGCCATCCGCGCGAAGTGCGCGTCGAAATGAACCTGCCAGCTGGAATCGTATGTGCTTTGCGATTGGATGCAGCGTGAGTGCTTTCAAGTCGCCTAAAAGTGCACTCGGGGAGGTCTATTGTCGCAGGCCGATCCAGCCTTCCGCGATTACCATGGAGTTACCGGGATTGTGTGGATCGTACTTCACGGAAGTGTGCAAGCCGAGGCGGCAGGAATGCAGGTTAATCCACTGACGCAGATAGGTAACGTCTTGGGAAGCCTCATAGGAAACGCCCGCCACATCGTATTGATAGAACAGCATGGTAGCCGGGGGACGCGCGTCCGATGCGAGTTCCTGCACATCAATGACCGTCCCATCGGTGATCCGGCCAATTTCATTCAGCCAAACACGCCGGCCTTTCTCAAGTTCGTCCGGTGTCTTCGGTTTGCGCCGAAACAGTGCATAACTCGCAGCCGCCAAGCCGAGCGCGCCCAGCGCGAGCGTATAAGTACCGAGCGGAATCATGGGCCATCAGACCTGGTTCTTGGGATCACCTCCAGCATAAACTCAAAACCCTCCCGCGCAAAGGGACTACGATAGTGCAGGCAGATGCTCGGGTTGCACAGGACCCGCGCGCAGCAAATTTGACAACAAAGTGACATTTTGCTGACAACTCGGCATGGTTCGCTGGCGTACCTTCGCGGACACTTGCTGGCCTGCGCCGCGCTCGTTCCGCACCACTCGGTTTCTCTCCAGGGATTTCGAGGGTAAGGGGACGCCAGATCACTCCAAGCATGATCAGCGCGGCCCAGGCAGCGTCACCGACCGAGTCGCGGCCGAACGGCGTGAAAGTCGCGGGGGACAAAAAGGGCTAGCGCTGCCGTTATGTCCCGTGCTCGGGAGAAGGGCTGGATCATTCCAGTCCTTTTCGCATTTTGAGCAGTCGGGGCTCCATGAACGCGCGGGCCCCAGCGGCTTTACCTTAGTCCGTGGAAACCCCTCGCCTACTCCAACTCCGCCGGATCGTTAAACAGCACCGTCAATTTGATGCTGCCGTGGCCGAATTGTGGGAACCCGTTTTTCGTCGGATCACCGGGATCCAGGTTCGACGCCGTATCGTCCGGCGGGAACAAAATCAGCGAGTTCAAGAACGTCTGTAATGCTATCTGCTCGTTGCTCTTCAGCGCCACATACTTGTCGCGTGAAACCTGTGCTTCGCCGCCGTGCCGCAGGATCACATCATTTAGCGTGATGTTGCGTCCGTCGTGCCCGTAAGGCCCAGTCGAGCCCACACCCCACAGCGGACGCGTCAGGAACTGCGTCTGCATCGTGCCATCCCAATTCCGCTCGTAGAAGTTCGGGCCCAGGTCATGCCGCTTCAGATCGGTGAGGATGTCTGTCACGACAAACGAATTCCCGTTGGGTACCTTCTGATGCGGGAGCCCCGTGCCGTCGTCCACTTCGTGGAACAGGGGTGTAGCGGTCGCGAACAGAGAATTGAAGATGCCTCGTGTGGGGTCGTAAACGGTCTCCAAGTCGGCCACGCGGCGGTCGTGATTGATCGTCAGATTTGCGACGTGACACGACGAGCACCCGGCAGCATCGAATACTTTCCTGCCGTGATCGGCTGCCGCGCTCGGCTGCCCATGCGCGGGCTTGAAATAGTTCAGCAGGTAAAACTCGAGATGATCCACAATGGCGGGATCGACCTCGTTTCCATTTTCGGCATCCGGCGCCGGCGGCGCGCTGATCTTATCCTTCGACCCATCCAGCACCATCCCCGACGGCGTCACCACACGGCCGCCCGCGCTCGCCGCGAGCAAGTCCGGATCCGCCGACGCCTCCAGCCCCATTTCGTTATGCAGCGCGCCCACAATGAACTCGCGCAGTGAGATCGTGCTGCCCTCGGCGAAGAACGGCTTCACGCGCAGGTCCGAGTCCACTCCTTGCACTCTCGAACAGTCCACGGAACCGTCCGGATTGCCGGTGACGCTGCCGAACGTCACGCCCTTGCTTGCGAGCTTCAGCGTCATCGGCCGCTTCATCTGCTTCGCCAGCGTGACGGCCAGATCCCGCGTCGACCGCAAGTCAGTCGTCATCTCATCCGCCAGCATTTCCTTTAACCCGAGGCCGAACAGATGCCCCGCGTCGCGGCTGTCTGGCCGCGTCACCACGTTGCCGCCCGCACCCGCCGATCCCCGGGGCCGCCCGTGGCAAAGCGCACAACTGTCCGACAGCCCGGCGCCAATACCGATGTCGTTGTTGATGTCCCCCACGCCATCTTTTTCGTTCGCGCCCTGTCCTTGCAGACGGGTGAACTTGCGCTGAAACAATTGCCGTCCGCGCCGGATCGAACGGAATGGATCGCGGTTGATGATGTACACCGACGATCCCGATGTCATGACATCGCCGCGCCCCGCTCCGATTTCATCCAGTAGTGACTTGTTGATCCCAGCTTTCGCTGTATTCGGCGCCTGCGTGTTGTCGATCATCTGGGCTTGGGCGGTCCCGAAAAGTAACCATACGCTCGCCGCGAATCCAATCATCCTCGTCTTGAGTTTCATGACAAAACCCTTCTAGGTCTAGCTCCCCCGACTTTCCTCGTCCCGTGCGGTGGCATCTTGGTTCAACTGCCGGGTCTCCACCATAGCCGCGATCTTGAAGTTGCCTTAAATCTGTATTGCATTGCAAGCAGTAGATAACATTAGAGTTGCGTCAACGGCGCCGATCCGTTGTAGAATTCGGCTGCCTTTTGGGGGAGCTTTCTTGGCTTCGAAACCACTCGGACTGCCAGATTGCATCAGGTTTGGAGACGATTTCGAGCTCGACGTACGGGCATACGAGCTCCGCTCGGCTGGCACTTCTTTGAAGCTGAACCCGATTCCGTTGGAGCTGCTGCTGTTCCTGATCGAGCGCCGCGGGGAGTTAGTAACGCGTGATCAGATTGTCGAGCGAATCTGGGGCAAGGGCGTTTTTCTCGACTCGGATAATAGCATTAACAACTCGATTAGCAAGATCCGGCAGGTGCTGCGAGACGACCCGGAGCACCCGCACTTCGTCCAGACCGTCACGGGGAGGGGATACCGTTTCATCGCACCGGTGACCGTCAGGGAGCCCTCTGTCGCCGAGGTCCCTTTGACCGGCGTGCCCGGTGCCGCGCAGGGAGCTGTGGTGACCAAGCCCGTTCCACCCAGCATTACACCGGCGATCATTCACCGGCGCTGGCCGCTTATTCTCGGGATCCTGCTTGCAATGCTTGTCGCCCTGAGTGCTTATGTGGAGAGAGTCCGTTCGCATTCTCGCGCCCAAACGTCCGGCGGGCGATTGATGCTCGCAGTGCTTCCTTTCGAGAACCTTACCGGGGATGCAAGTCAGGACTACTTCAGCGATGGCCTGACCGAGGAAATGATCACACAGATGGGACGCATCGATGCCCAGCGCATGGGCGTGATCGGGCGCACCTCCGCCATGCACTACAAGCACAGTTCGCAGACCGTGGACCAGATCGGGCGGGAACTGGGAGTGCAATACGTGCTGGAGGGCAGCGTCCGCCGCGAATCCGACCGAGTGAGAATCACGGCGCAACTCGTCCAGGTGAAAGACCAGACACACCTTTGGGCGCAGGAGTACGACCGGGAACTCAAAGACCTGCTGGTCCTGCAAGGAGAAATTGCGCAGAAGATTGCTGCTGAAATCGAAGTCGCTCTCGGGAACGACAAGCCGGTCCAGGCGCCGACGCAGACTGAGTTATCCGCTCAGAACTACGAGGCTTATGATCTCTATCTCAAAGGGCAATACTTCTGGAACAAGAGGACGACCAAGGGATTCCAGCGGGCGATTGACTACTTTCAGCAAGCCATCGCCAAAGATCCAAACTACGCCCGTGCTTACGCCGGGCTAGCTGATTCCTACGCTTTGATCGGTGGTTACAGCGGAGTTCCGCAAACCGAGTTCATGCCGAAGGCGCTCGACGCAGCATTACGTGCGATTGAGCTTGGCCCGAGATTGCCAGAAGCTCACACGGCATTGGCTCTGGTGGTACAGAACTACAGCTGGGATTGGCAGACCGCAGAGAAAGAATACCAGCGAGCGATCGAATTGGATCCGAACTATGCCACCGCCCATCATTGGTATGCCGAGCACCTCGCATACCGGGGCCGTTTCGAGGAGGCGCTGCGCGAGAGCGAGCGAGCCCGCCAGTTAGATCCACTTTCGTTGATTATCGCCGCCGACAATGGCGTCATCCTCTACTATGCGCGCCAGTATGACCGCGCCCTCGCACAGTTTCGCGCGGTACGTGAAATGGATCCGACCTTCTCGCGCTCGGATTCGATTCGCCGGGTGTATGCGCAAAAAGGTATGTTCGCAGAAATCCTGGCGGACGGTGATCAGTGGCAACGAAGGGTCGGGGATACCCACTGGGTCTGGGCGGAGCGGGCCTACGTTTACGGACGCACTGGCCGGCAGGCGCAGGCCCGACTGGCGCTAGAGAAGTTAAAAGCGCTGAACCGGGAGCATCCCATCGAGCCCGCAATGTTCGTTGAGTCCTACATTGGAATGAATAACAAAGACCAAGCCTTCATCTGGCTCGAAATTGCCTACGCACAGCACTCCAATTCTATGACCACGCTCAAAGTGGACCCCGTCTACGACCCGCTTCGGAGTGACCCGCGATTTCAGGATCTGCTTCGCCGTGTCGGCCTGGCCAGTTAGATTTTCGACCGGCGAAGACCTCCTTTGATAAGCTAGCCCGTGCCCTGTACTGGCCTAGCTCCAACGGCAAAGAACTTAGGTTCTCCGAAGTTGCCATGTCCGGCCCGGCGCCAACCGCGCAGATACACGACACGAGCGGCAAGCAGCGCCCACTCATTCGCAAAGTACGTGTCGAGTCCCACGACATCCTCTACGTCCCGGGACATTCGTTAAAGGATGTCATGAGACTGCACACGAAAAACGCGAATGAGTCGGGCACCCCCTGGTTACCTTGGCAGCCAGCAAATCTATTCCATCGATCTATTGGCCTGCGCAGGTCACGTGATCGTTCCAGTCCACGAAGGCACCGTTGGGATTGTGCCGCCATGCCCAGACGTGGAGCTCGAAGAATGGGGGCAAGTTGTAACGGTTCGGGCTGCCAACAAGGTTAAAAACTTGGCCTTCGAGCACCGGCGGCGTGTTGTTGTGATTGGCGAGCCAGGTGGCTGCGTCTACGATGAACTCTACCCCGACCAGCTTCGTCTCGCCGTTCCGCGTCTCGTAAATGAGAGCTTCCGGATGCGAAGCATCGATTTCCCCGTCACCCACCAATCCGCCGTTGACATAGTGGACGCCCATGGCGCCGTGGTCTGGACCGCTGACGCAGCCAAGGAAAGGTCCGTAGCCGGCCGCGCCGGCATTGTTAACGTCGAGGAACTGCCGCGTGGCATTGCGTACGATCTGGACAAGTTTGGCCGAGTCGGCCTGCTTGTGATCGGCGTGCCCCTGCGCGGAATCAATGGCCGTTGCCAGAAGCGGCGCTGCCGTGACAAAGCTGCCCAACAAAGCCAGACGCAAAATGTTCGTGGCTGATGCGTGGATGAGAGTCGTGATTCGGGTTGTCATAGCTTTCTCCTCTGAATTTTGATCGTGGCAGCCCCATTCCTTGGGCTGACGCGCCCGCGTTTTTTTGCCTATCACTTCCTATAGCGAGAACTTCGACCGAAAGCTGTAACGGAGAATGAGCTCTTTCGATAGGCCTGGCTCCAGGCTGAAGACAGGAGCTGGTGTGGTAATGTTCCAGTAATTAGCTAGGCTCCCGCTTTTCGGCGGACAGGCTTTCCGATGACCGAGTTCCACGGACACGAGATAACGGAACTGCTTCAGGCGTGGCGCCAGGGAGATGAGCGGGCCTTAGAGAAGCTGACTCCTCAAGTTTACCGGGAACTGCACAGGGCAGCGAAGCGCTGCATGGAAAGGGAACGAGACGGCCATACTCTGCAAACCACGGCGCTGATAAATGAGCTTTACCTGCGCCTCTCCGATCTGAAACCGATTGACTGGCAGAACCGCGCGCATTTCTTTGCCCTCTGCGCGCGGCAGATGCGCCGTATCCTCACTGACCAGGCCCGTGCCAGGCAGTCGCATAAGCGCGGTGGCGGAGCACAACTGGTTTCACTGGATGTGGATCTGGTGGGGACCCCTGAGGCTAGTGCCAATTTGGTGGCGGTGGATGATGCTCTGAATCGTCTGGCGAAAGTGGACGAGCGCAAGAGCCAGGTGGTCGAGATGCGCTTCTTTGGAGGCCTGAGCGTGGATGAAACGGCTGAGGTGCTGAGGGTTTCACCCGAAACAGTGATGAGGGACTGGAAGTTAGCCAAAGCCTGGCTGCATCGCGAACTGAGTGGAGAGAAACTCGATGGAGCGTGAGCGCTGGCGACAAGTCGAACAAGTCTTTCACTCTGCGCTGAAAGTGGAAGAAAGCCGACGGGGCGAGTTCGTCAGGCAGTTGTGTGCCGGAGATGAGGACCTCCGCCGCGAGGTGGAATCGCTGCTCGCTCATCATAATGAGAACGGGAGCTTTATCGAGACACCGGCGTTTGTTGGCGCGGGCGTTTCCCCACCTCGACCGCGTAACTTAGATCCAAAATCTGGGTTGGCCGCAACCGTGATCAGCCACTACCGCATTCTTGGCAAGATCGGCAGCGGCGGCATGGGCGTGGTTTACGAAGCCGAAGACCTGAAGCTCAGCCGCCATGTTGCGCTGAAGTTTCTTCCCGAAGAACTTGTCGAGGACCCGCAGGCGCTCCGCCGCTTGGCCCGCGAGGCGCGCTTTGCCTCCGCGCTGAATCATCCGAATATCTGCACGATTTATGAGGTCGACGAGGGCAATAGCCGCGCCTTTATCGCGATGGAACTGGTCGAGGGGAAGACGCTGCGCGAGCTGCTTGTCTCCGGCTTGCTGCCCATGCGAAAGGCGATAGAAATCGCGGCGCAGGTTGCGGAAGGCTTGGCCAAGGCGCACGAGACGGGAATCACGCACAGGGACTTAAAGCCCGAGAACTTGATGGTCTCTCACGATGGATTCGTCAAAATCCTCGACTTTGGCCTGGCGAAGCTCGTGTCGCCCATCGGAAAACACTTCGATATGTGCACTACGTCCGGCCCGGCGCATACTGCACCGGGCCTGATTCTAGGCACGGTGGGATACATGTCACCGGAACAGGCCAGCGGCGATCCGATGGATTTCCGATCAGACCAGTTCTCGTTCGGCTTGGTGCTCTACGAGATGGTAACTGGACGGCGCGCTTTTCAGAAAAGCACAGCAGCGGAGACCCTTGTGGCCATTCTCCGGGAACAGCCCGAACCGATCGGGATGCAAAATCGCGACGCTCCCGCTCCGCTGTGCTGGGCTATCGAGAGGTGCCTGGCGAAAGAGCCCCATCAGCGCTACGTTTCTACCCGAGACCTCGCACGGGAACTTGCAGCCATACGCGACCGCTTCTCGGAAAAGCCAGTTAAGCAGGTAGAGACCCGCGCGACGAATCTTCCTATGCAGCGCACCGGATTTGTGGGGCGAGAGAAGGAAGTGGCTGCCGCCAAAGAACTCGTGCTGCGCAAAGATGTGCGCTTGGTAACGGTCACGGGGCCAGGCGGGATCGGCAAGACGCGCCTCGCGGCGCAGGTGGCGAGCGGCCTTGTCGACAGCTTTCCAGGAGGCACTCATTTTGTTCCGCTCTCCTCGCTGAGCGATCCGGGATTGATCGCTTCCGCGATCGTTCAAACGTTGGGAATCCGGGAGGCGGGGGGGCAGTCGCCGCTCGAAATACTCAAGGAGAATTTACAGTTTTCATGGCAAGCACCAATGCTGCTCGTGCTGGACAACTTTGAGCACCTGGTTCAGGCTGCACCGACTGTGGCGGAGCTCCTAGCCATGGCGCCCAATCTTAAAATCCTGGTAACGAGTCGCGCAGCGCTGCACGTATATGGAGAACACGAATTTCCAGTGCCGCCCCTTGCGCTGCCGGATTCGCGGTCCCAACCTACGGTTGAGACCCTGTCACAGTGCCCGGCGGTCGCCCTGTTCGTGCAACGCGCCGTCGCTGCCAGGCCAGATTTTGAACTGAGCCGGGAAAACGCGTCCGCCGTCACCGAAATCTGCTCACGGTTGGATGGTCTGCCGCTCGCCATCGAGCTCGCGGCTGCCCGGCTCAAAGTTCTTTCGCCCTCTTCCATGCGGACACGCCTGGCGAGCCGGCTGCAGCTATTAACGGGCGGCGCGCGGGACCTGCCTCAACGCCAGCAGACGCTTCGTGCTGCCATGGATTGGAGCTACGACCTGCTGAGCGCCGCCGAGCAGAAGCTTTTTCGACGATTGTCGGTGTTCGTGGGAGGATGCAATCTGGAAGGTGTGGAAGCTGTATGCGACACCAAGGGCGATCTCGGCATGGATATGCTCGACGGTATGGCATCGCTGGTCGACAAAAGCTTGGTGCAGCAGGGCGAGTCAGAGAGACTTGAATCGCGGTTCGTGACGCTGGAGACAATCCGGGAGTACGCTCTGGAAAAACTGGCGGTTAGCGGGGAGGAAGCTCTGACCAGGCGTGCCCACGCCGCTTATTGTTTGGTGCTGGCAGAGGAAGGGGCAACGGAGCAGGGCGGCCCGGCAGGGACGGAATGGCTGGAGCGCTTCGCGCTGGAACATGACAATTTTCGCGCGGGTCTTGATTGGCTGACAGAAACCGGAGATGTGGAGTGGGGCCTGCGGCTGGGCGCGGCCCTGTTTCACTTTTGGGAAACGTGCGAGTATCTCGCAGAGGGCAGGGCCCGGCTGGGCAAGCTGCTGAACCTCGCGGACGGGATCGCTCCCACGAAGGCGCACGCACGCGCGCTTTTTGCGGCAGGCGTGCTCGCGGGCGAGCAGGGAGATTACGACTCGGCCGACGCGCTCATCAGGAAAAGTTTGAACATCGCCCTCCAGTTGGGTGACAAGCAGGGAGCTGCTGTATCTCTAAATGCGCTGGCGGTCCATGCCCGGGACCGGGGCGATGTGGCAGTTGCGTGCTCTCTATACGAAGAAAGCCTGGCCCTGTGGAGAGAATTGGGGGACCAGAAAGCTGCTGCGCGTGCTCTCAGTAACCTCGCCAATGTGGTCGAACTCCAGGGAGACTATGCCCGCGCGCGTTCTCTATACGCGGAATGCCTCTTGATCTTTCAAGAATTGGGGGACTGGACCGGGGTCGCCTGGTCAACCAACTATCAGGGAGATGTCGCCCGTGATCAGGGTGACTTCGCTGCTGCGCGAACATTGTACGGGCGGGGCCTGGAAATTTTTCGGGAACTCGGCGACCGGTGGGGAATCGCTGGCACGCTCGCCGATCTGGGAAACCTCGCGAGAGAAACGGGGAATTATTCCGCCGCGACCTCCCTGTACCGGGAAAGTATTAAGATTTTCCAGGAACTGGACCATAAACGCGGAATTGCGCGGCTACTGGAGTGCTTCACATGCGCAGCGGCTGTGCAAGGCGAGGCAGAGCGTTCGCTGCGGCTGGCGGGCGCGGCAGCTGCGCTGCGCCAAAATATTGGAGCTCCGCTCACGTCGGCAGAACAAGCCAAACTGGAAGCAAGTCTGCACGCGGCGCGGCAGGCTTTGACCAGCGCGGTAGCTGCAACGGCCTGGCTGGAAGGTCGGGCTTTGCCGGTCGAGAGAGCGATTGAAGAGGCATTGATGCCTGAGACTGCGTCTCCCTCCTGTTAGCGCAAGAGGGCTTAAATGAACCGAGGCGGAAGTGAAGGAAATCCAGATGTCCTCGAAAGGTTCGGCCAGCGCTTACTCCGCGCTTGTCGGATCGATCAGTCGGCGCACGGCGGAGACGCGATTGGCAGGAATGCCCACTCGCCTGGCGTGTTCCTGGATGATTGCCTCGTCCGGGGCGAGATAAACGCAGTACACCTTATCGCCAGTTACGTAGCTGTGGAGCCACTGGATCTCTGGACCGAGTACTCGTAGAACGGTGACCGACTTTTGGGAGATTTCCCGCAGTTGGGCGTCGGAAAGATTTCCAGCTCCCGGAACTTCGCGTTCAATGACGAACTTGGGCATGGGCGTCCCGATGATGCGGATATATCCTAACAAGCGGATGCAGTAGCTTCAACACGCTAGGTTAGGCTGGCCAGGCCGGCGAAAAATGGAAAGAATAATGAGGTTGCCGTGGATATTCGAACGCTTCAGAAGCCTCTGAAAGAACAATACCGCAACGACCCAGGTACCTCCAAAATCACGATCCGGGCCAAGGGTGGGCAGACCGATGTTCCAGTGTCCTGCTCGCTGGATATCGGACGCGCCATTTACCAGGCCGAGGCGCACCAGGGAGTCGGAGGCGCTGGCACCGCCGCCTGTTCCGGGGACCTTTTGCTTGGGGCCTTGGCCGCTTGCGCACAGATTACGTGCCAGATGGTGGCTGCGGCCATGGGCATACCAACGGTACGCATCGAGGTCACCGTAGAGGGAGACTTGGATCTTCGAGGTACGCTTGGCATCTCAAAAGACGTGCCCGTCGGCTTTGAGGGCATTCATCTTCATTTTGATGTGGCTGCGCCCAAGGCCACACCGGAACAATTGCGCGGATTGAGAGAGAAAACCGAACAGTATTGCGTCGTGATGCAGACCTTGATGCGGCCGCCGAGTCTGCGGACCGAATGGGTTGGTCAGGATTGAATATCCAGACACCATAATCTGAATTCACCACCCCATTCTGTCCGTACCCTTACGCTTGCCGGCCAGTTTGGCCGAGTCTTCCTTTGCCCTGCTGCATCTAACCAAAGGAGTTCCTTAACGGAGTGTCCGCCCTGATCCTCGTACGAGTTCTTTTCCTGGTGCTGTTCCTCGCGATCGTCTATGCCGTCCAGAGGTTCTGGTTCGTTCGCGCGTGGTCCTGGATTGCGACGCTCGCGAATCCCCACTGGCGCCTGGGTCTCCACGCGGGCCTGATCCTACTCGCATTTGTGCTCTTTGCCGCACTACTCGATCCGCTTCTAGGCCGGGCCGTTTCCCGGCTGAGTTTTGGCAAGAGTCTCATTACGTTTTCCAGCCTGTGGCTGATCGCGTCGTTCTTTGGCTTCTTGGCTGTCGAATCAGTGGGTGCGATCGAGTGGGTGACGAATGTCGCGACCCGCCTTCGCCTTCCTTCTGGAGCCGTGGCTCAGTTCGATCCCTCGCGCCGCGCCTTCTTTCAGTACGCCGCCATTCTCGCCGGCAGTGTTCCGTTTCTCGCTGCGACCTACGGATTCGCCTCCGGCCGGCTGCGTTACACCATCGAGCGCGTGGACGTGCCCATCGCCAATCTTCCGCCCGAACTCGACGGCCTGCGCATCGCGCAGCTCAGCGACATCCACATTGGCGACTACATGCCGCCCGCGGAAGTTGCGCGCGCCGTCGACATGGCCAACGATCTCCATCCCGACATCGCGTTCGTCACAGGAGATTTCGTCAGCCGCGAAGGCGATCCGCTCGAAACCTGCATCCACGAGTTGAGCCGCCTGCGCGCCCCACTCGGCGTTTGGGGATGCAATGGCAACCACGAGATTTATGCCGGAGTTGAAGACGAAGCCCAGCGCCTCTTCCAGGAAAAAGGCATGCGCCTGCTACGAGCGCAGTGCAACGTGATCGAACACAACGGCGCCCGTTTCAATCTGCTGGGCGTGGATTACCAGCGCGATCACATGGTCAGCGGTGAGCGCACGGGTCCGATGCTGCAAGAAATCGAGCATCTGGTTCGACGCGACATGCCTAATGTCCTGCTGTCGCACAACCCGAATTCTTTTCGCCGGGCTGCGGAACTCGGCGTCGAACTCAGCCTCGCCGGCCATACCCATGGCGGACAGGTAAAATTCGAAATCGTGGATCATAGTGTCAGTCCGGCTCGACTGATCACGCCATTCGTCGCGGGACTCTACCATCTGCCGATGAATGGTCATTCCAAATCCGCGCCCGCGACTAACGGCGCTCACAAAGCCGCGCTCTACGTGAACCGCGGCCTGGGAACTTTCGGCTTCCCGGTGCGCATCGGCGTCCCGCCGGAGATCACTCTGCTGACCCTGCGAAGAGCCTGAAAAGGCAACGCGACACGCCCCAAATGGCCGCGAATCGTGGTATAATAATTCCCAGGGGAAGCCCCATTAACTCACTGTAAACTAAGCGCTTAGAGCACGAGCGCAGCTGAAAAACCAGGCCTTTCCTGAGACCTAAGACCTGACACCTGAGACCTGACTTTTTATGCCTGACGATCCTCAAAATCCTCAACTCCCTCTGACTCCTCCTCCCGGCGGAGGCGACGGCAGTCCCGGCGCCCTCAATATTCAGCCCGTCAACATTGAAGAGGAGATGAAGCGTTCGTATCTCGACTATTCGCTGTCGGTGATCATCGGCCGCGCGCTGCCTGATGTCCGCGACGGATTAAAGCCCGTCCATCGCCGCATTCTTTACACGATGCAGCAGATGGGCCTCGCTCCCGGACGCGCCACCCGCAAGTGCGCCCGCATCGTCGGCGAAGTCATGGGCAAATACCATCCTCACGGCAACCTCGCTGTGTACGACGCGTTGGTTCGACTGGCGCAGCCCTTCGCCATGCGCGCCCCGCTGGTGGATGGACAAGGCAACTTCGGCTCGGTCGATGGCGACCCGCCCGCTGCGGATCGATACACTGAAGCTCGTTTGACGCGCGTCTCAACCGCGCTGCTCGAAGACCTCGACAAAGAAGCTGTCGACTTTTATCCGAATTACGACGGCACGGAAACGCAGCCTGCGGTCCTTCCCGCGCGTTATCCAAATTTGCTGGTCAATGGCTCCGATGGAATCGCCGTCGGCATGGCCACGAAAATTCCGCCGCACAATCTCACCGAGATCGTCGATGCCACGATCACGCTGGTGAACAATCCCAATGCGCAGTTGCCGGAAATTTTGAAATTCGTGCAGGGGCCGGATTTCCCCACGGCTGGAATTATCCATGGCCGCGCTGGAATTTTTGAGGCTTATCGAACCGGCCGCGGTCGCTTCATGATGCGCGCCCGCGCCGCGATCGAGAACATGACCAAGGATCGGCAGGCGATCATCGTCACCGAAATTCCGTATCAGGTGAATAAAGCCCGCCTGATCGAGCGCATCGCCGACCTGGTCAACGACAAAACGGTTGACGACATCTCCGACATTCGCGACGAGAGCGATCGCGACGGAATGCGCATCGTGATCGAGCTCAAGCGCGGAGCCGAGCCGCAGATCGTACTCAACCAGCTCTACAAGCACACCTCCATGCAGGAAGGCTTCAGCATGATCCTGCTGGCGGTGGTCAACAACCAGCCGAAGGAGATGGGGCTCATTCAGGCGCTCAAGCACTTCATCGACCATCGCGTTGATGTCGTGCGCCGCCGCACGTCCTACCTGCTGGCGAAGGCGCAGGATCGGGAGCACATTCTCGAAGGCTATCTGACCGCGCTCGACCACCTCGATAACGTCATCACGATTATTCGTGCCAGCGCGAATCGCGCCGATGCCCGCGAAAACCTGGTCGCTTATTTTGGCGGCAAGAAGATTGATATCAATACCACCGGACGTGCTCCCAAGCTGAACGCCGAGAAGCCCTTCACGTCCAAGCAAGCCGATGCCATTCTCGAACTGCAACTACATCGCCTGACGAAACTCTCAATCGACGAAATTTCAAATGAGCTGAAGCAGGTACGCGAAGCAATCGCCGAGTTCCAGTCAATTCTCGCCTCGGAGAAGAAGCTGCGCGGCGTGATCATCAAAGAACTGGAAGAAGTCAAAAAGCAGTTCGGCGACGAGCGCCGCACCGTGATCGAGGACGAAGCTGCCGAGATCATGCTGGAAGACCTGATCGCAGACGAGCAGGTAGCCGTGACGGTCAGTCACGGCGGTTACATGAAGCGCACGCCCATCTCGACGTACCGGATGCAGCGGCGCGGCGGGACCGGGCGCACCGGCATGAAGACGCGCGACGAGGATTTCGTGGAGCATCTTTTCCTGGCCTCGACGCATGCCTACATCCTGATTTTCACTAACACAGGCCGCGTGTACTGGCTGAAGGTGTATGAGATTCCCGACATCGCGGCCGCGGGCAAGGGCAAGCACGTCAGCAATCTGGTCTCCCTGCAGCCGGGAGAAACCGTCCGCACCATGCTCGCGGTCCGCAATCTGGAAGAAGAAGGCCGTTACATCTTCTTCGCCACGCGCAACGGCACCGTGAAGAAGACCGAGTTGAAAGACTTCTCACACGTAATGTCGCGCGGCATCATCGCCATCGGCATTGACAAGGGAGACGAGCTGGTCGGCGTCACTCTGACCGACGGCAGTCAGATCATCTTCCTCGCCTCGCATGATGGCCAGGCGATCCGCTTCGACGAATCCGATGTGCGGCCGATGGGACGTCCAGCATACGGCGTGCGCGGCATGAATCTCGACACGGACGACTACATCGTCGGCATGGCAACCACTGCGAAGGACGCGAAGAAAGCTGAAGAGACGGCGGAGAGCATCAAGGCCAAGGCGGGCGTGGAAGCCACTGCGACCGATGAAACCCTGCCTATCAAGGGCACGCTGATCCTCTCCGTCACCGAAAACGGTTACGGCAAACGTACACCGGCCGACGAATATCGCCTGCAGGGACGCGGCGGCTCGGGCGTAATCAACGTCAAGACCACTGCGCGCAACGGAAAGGTCGTGGGCATCGCGCAGGTCAGCGAAGAGTCTGAAGTCATGTTGATCAGTCAGTACGGCAAGATCATCCGCATGGATTCGAGCACGATTCGCGAGTCCGGACGCGCCGCCCAGGGCGTCCGGCTGCTGTCACTGGAGGCTGGTGACCGCGTGGCTGCGGCGGTGGTGATTGCGCCGGTTGAGGAAAATGTGAATGGCAACGGCGGGCTGATTCAGTAGCCGTCGTCGTGGTTGATGCATCGGGGACGCGAGCAGTCGCGTCCCCGAATTTTTGCTTCAGCGAAGGTAATAGGCTGTTCCGGCTATTGAGAGCCACAAGCGTTTGGCCTCCGCCACTTACCGCCGATCATTAACATAGATTTTTTGAATTGGACACTCCCGCCCGCTTCCGGCATCGTGAAATCATTTCGCAACCTGCTCTGTATGCAGCCTCTGCGAAGCTGCTTTTGCTTTGCCAGCCTCGTTTGCTGCACGGCAAATCTCCTGACCTCGTTGTTCTTCTCTAAAACTGAGCCGGCGTTGTTTCGGCTCCGCGCCAGAAGTGTGCTCCGCCACACTCACACACAGGAGATTCCATGAAATCGCTTCGCAAATTCGCCTCCACCGCTGTCTTGATTTTAGGTGCCTTAAGCCTCGTGTCGAGCGCAGCAGCAGCTCAGACGGCTAACGGCTCCTTCACTTTGTCTCATGACGTGCATTGGCAGAATGCCGTGGTTCCCGCGGGGACGTACAAGTTCTCTCTCGAACCCAAGGGTCCGTCGGGACTGTTGACGCTGCGCAATCTCGGCGGCGCTCACGAGGCCTTCTTAATTCTGGTCAACAATATCGGACCTTCGCGGCCTTCCGATCTCAATCGGATCGTTCTCGTATCGAGAGCTGGAAAGAGCTTCGTCAGTATCCTGGAACTACCGAAGTTTGAAATGACTCTGCAATTCAGCGTGCCCCCGGAGCGCACGGAAAAGGAATTGGCTTTGGCCGGCGACAATTCGGGCCCCACACCCACACGTTAACCGCCGGTCAAACCGAGAGCAGGTTCACTCCGCGAATCTGCTCTCGGTTTTCTTGTCTCCCTGCTCTTTATCCTCAGGAAGGATCCGGCGGCCGGACATCGCCCTTCACTTCGTCGCTCAGCACGATGGCTTCCGCAAGCTCCTTCATTGCGATGCGCTTCTGCCGGCTCTGCCGTTGCAAAGCCAGATAGGCTTGCTCTTCGCTCAGCTTAAATTCCCGCTGCAGAATGCCCTTCGCGCGTTCAACTACTTTTCGCGTCTCCAGTTGTTCCGCGAGATTGGAGTTCGCTTCTTCCAGGCGCGCCAACTCAATTTCCGCGCCCACCAAAAATCCGATGGTCGAGATCAGCCGGATCTGTTTGTGCTTATAGACGTGTGGCAAGCGATGTTGCAGGTTGATCACTCCTACTACGCGCCCCCGGCACATCAGTGGCACGGAAAGGAACGCTTCGTAGCTGTCTTCGGGCAGCTCATGGAAGAACTGGAAACGCGGATCCTGCGCCGCCTTCTCCGGCACTGCTACCGCCTCCTTATGCTCCGCCACCCACCCTGTGATGCCTTCTCCCACTCGTAATTTCAAACGATCCACTACTTCCGGGTGAGAATTCTTCGAGGCGCGCAACACCAGTTCTTCGCCATCCAGGACGTAAATCAGGCAGGAATCGCATTTCACCAGCGCCGATGCAAATTCCACTACGTGGGTGAGTACGTCATGGAATTCGTCCGCGGTTGCCAGCCGGACGCCAATCTCATGCAGTAAGTCAACATTTGAGTCCTCAAGAGGTATTAAAGGGGTCATGCTCTAACGTAGGGTCAACCGAGGAGTCTGTCTAATTCCAAATTCTGATTCCAGCGATAAGAATTTTCCGCCTGATTCCGGCCACGCGCTGCATCTTTTGCGGGATCGATGCACCGAGTGCCGGAATCGCAAGTGTGGGCCGAAGGGAGTGTCCGGCCCACACGATCTAGTAGCTGTTTCGCTTCTGAGACAGCTAAAATCGTTCTGACCGCCTCTAATCTGGTAGCTCATGAACCGATTCTTCGCCATCCTGTTGTTGTCGGCTGTATCCGCGGCCCAAGCCGCGCCTCCGACGCCCGCCGCCAATTTGAACGATCTGGATAACGCTCATAAGGCGCGCGCGCTGCTCGATCAGGCCATCCAGGCCCTGGGCGGCCACGCCTACCTCACAACTCAGAATCGAGCGGACGAAGGGCGCTGGTATAGCTTGCACCACGGTGCAAGCCCTGGGCCCGGAGTGCAGTATCGGCAGTTCAGCCGTTTTCCTGACCAGGATCGGCTTGAACTCATCGCACGGGGCAACGTTTTCATTCCTCTTCCGTTGTTTGGCAGTGTTGACGTTATCGTTGTGAGTCGCCAGAAAAAGACGAATGACATGGTGGTCATCCACAACGGCGATAAAGGATATGAGATCACCAACAAGGGCACGTCGTCGCAGGATAAAGACGATCTCAAGGCCTATCTACGACGACGCCAGCACTCACTGGAACAGGTGCTTCGCAAATGGATCAACGATCCGACGATGCAGTTCTTTTATGACGGCCTCGCGATTGTAGGTGCCAAGCCGACCGATCAAGTCACCCTGCTCAATAGCCAGAATGACTCGGTGAGTGTGTATCTCGACCAGAGCACACATCTGCCGCTGAAAACCAGCTTCACCTGGCGCGATCCCCAGGACAAGCAAAAGAACGTCGAGGAAGAGATTTTCGACAACTATCGGCTCGTGCAGGGAATCATGACTCCCTATTCCATTACTCGCACCTTTAACGGTGAGACGTCGCACCAACGCTTCATCAACACGGTTAGATACGATCTGCCGCTGCCCGCTTCCACGTTCGACGCGGCCGTCACCTACGACCCCATGCAGCCCCCAAAAAAGCGGTAAAGGATAGGCTGATTGACGGTACGGCAGTACTAGAACCCTGCGAGCCACTCCCGAATATCTGCCTTTCCATGGAACAAGTTAGCGATTTCTTCGCATAGATAACCACGGACTGTGGCTTTTTTGCCACGGACGAGATCCAGCCATGGGCAGTAAACTTATGAATAGTAAATAGTTACTCCACCTCCTCTTGACGCACGAGCAGACAATCCGTACTCCTGTAACCTGCGCCGGCGTCGGTCTCCACAGCGGTGCTCCGGTTACGCTGCGCATCCTGCCCGCTCGCGCCGGAACCGGCATCGTCTTCCGCCGCACCGACCTTGAGAGCTTCGAGATCGAAGCCAGCGGCCGCAATGTGGCCCGGGTTTCGTATGCGACCAGTTTGATGAAGAAAGGCGTACTGATCTCGACGACCGAACACTTGCTGTCGGCGTTCATCGGCGCCGGCATCGACAACGCCATCGTTGAACTCGATAACCTCGAGTTGCCCATTCTCGACGGCAGCGCCCGGCCGTTCGTGGAAATGATTCAGAAAGCCGGCATCCGGCGCCAACGCAAGATCCGCACTTATCTCCGCATTGTGCGCGAAGTGGAATTGCGCGAGGGCGACAAGTTCATCGCCGTATATCCGGCGAGCACCTATTCGGTGTCCTACTCCATAAATTTCCCGCACCCCCAAATCGGGCGCCAGACGTTCTGTGTGCAGCTGACGAACGGCAGTTACGTGCGGGAGATCGCGCCGGCTCGCACCTTCGGATTCATGCACGAGGCTGAAGCCATGCGCCAACAAGGCCTTATCCGCGGCGCCTCGACCGAGAATGCGATTGTGCTGAGCCGCGCCGGAGTACTCAATCCGCCGCTGCGGTTCGTGGACGAGTTCGTCCGTCACAAGGTACTGGATCTGATCGGAGATTTGGCGCTGATTGGGAAACAGATTCTGGGGTCGGTGGTGGCGGACCGCGCCGGCCACGCTATGCATACCGCGCTGGTGTCGCGTCTGCTGCGCGATAAGTCGTACTGGGAAGAGACCACCTTGCAAGAAACGTCTTCTGCGGTGCCGGTCAGCGCTGAAGCCAGACTGAGCGTGTAGGAGCGTTCAGTCGGCGGGTTGCGGCATAGTCCAATCGTAAGGGGTCCCGCGTTCGTGGAGCAGGCGCCGCAGTTCTGCCTCTGCTTCGGCGCGGACCCGGTCCGCAAACGCGCTTGCGCTCTGCCGGTGCTCGGCTCCGAGTGGCGACAAACGGGCGCGCAGATACGGTTTATCGTCTTCCAGGCGGCGCAGTAGCCTTTCCGTTCTGGCAATTCTTTCGTCGATGGTGATCATAAGGAGTGTCTGGGAAAACTCCTCCCAGACTGCCACATGCGCAGGAGCTCGAAAAGTTCCAAACTGGATTCGGGAGGGGTCTGAATCGGCGAAACGGGTAGGGCGCAGGGTGGCTAGTCTACTTTAAGTGTTGCTGCAACTCGCTGGGGAGTTCGCTGTGCATGCGGTCCGTCAGCCACTTTTCGAGCTGATATTGCGAGCTTTGCGGCACATCGACAAACCTGACGCCGGCTTTGCCCGTCGCATTAGCCCAGGCAATATTTGCGCGAAGTTCGAGCGAGGTGTTGGAACCGGGAAGGGTGAAGTGCAGCTGGGTGACCACATCCCTGGGAAGCTTACCCTCAACATGAATGGCCATTCCTCCTTCGCTCAGGTCGGTAGCGGTGGCGTTGAGTTCGGCGCCTTCCGGAATACTGATTCGGACTGGCATATCTACCGGATGCCGGAAGTAGCGGCGGCGTTCCCGCAGCATGAAATTCAAGGCAGCGTTGAAACAGCGCGTAGCGTTAAGCGGCGTAAGCGGTTTCTGAAGAACGAAATTGGCGCCCAGTTGGAAAGCCTCCTGGGTGGTGGTGCTGCCATTCAGCACGGCAAAGGCAACGGAAGTGGCATTGCTATGGGTTTTGCGCAGGTCGGTCAGGATCTCGACCCCGCCTGGCAGATCGTCGCAGTCTACGATCACCGCGTCAAACTTGCGTTTTCCGAGCATTTCGCTGCCGGTCTGAGTGCCCGTGCAGACTTCGACGCTGACGGATATCTTCTCCAGCGTCGGACGCAGCACTCCGAGCAACGCCGCATCGCGGCTGATCAGCAGCGACTCAAGATTCATACCTATTCGATACTAGCGGTGCTCCCCGAGGGGTGAAAGTAACCAAGGTACCAAGCCGGGCAAATCTCATAAAATGAGCTGTTTCGACTGGCCGGTAACTCTACTATGGCTGAATTTGTCTACCTTTCCCTGGGATCCAACCTGGGGGACCGTTCCGCCAATCTGCGGGCGGCGATCGAGCGGTTGGGCGAAGCTGGGGCCATAAGAGCAGTTTCCGGCTTTTACGAAACCGAACCGGTGGAACTCCGCGACCAGCCCTGGTTCCTGAACTGCGTGGTCGCGCTGGAGACCAGCGACTCTCCGGAGGCGCTGCTCCAGAGAGCATTGGCCATCGAGCAGGAAATGGGGCGGCTGCGCATGAAAGACAAGGGGCCGCGTTCGATTGATATCGATATCCTGCTGTTTGGCGATCGCGTGGTCGAAGAGCGAGGGTTGAAGATTCCGCATCCCGCGATGCACCAGCGGCGGTTCGTGCTGGAGCCGCTGGCGGAGATTGCACCCGAAGCCCTTCATCCGCTGTTGCGAAAGACTGCGCGCGAACTGCTCGCCGATTTGCATGCGGGGCAGGTGGTTCGCCTCCGCGAGCCGAAAACCTGATCAGGGGACGATGATCCGGCTGCCCTCGTCCTCGGGAGCAGCGACGGCCGACTGCTTTTCGAGGAATTGCGTCAAGAGAAAATCGACGAACGCCCGCGACTTAGGCCTTCCCGACGTTCGTCCCAGCCCCAGACGCAATAGGAACACTAGCGCTTTCAGCACCTCTGAGTCACGCAGTCGGGTGAGGCCCATGGGCTTCTGCTCGGCCTCGCGGAACTCCTTGACCATCTGTTCGATTTCGGCCGTGATCGCCTGATGCTCCAGGTTGGCGGTACGCTGCTCGTAGATCAGGCTGGAATTCACCAGGGTTTCATAGCTCTTGGCCAGCGACGTCAAGGCGGCGACCAGGTCTCGATCTGTCAGGGCCCGGTTGGCGCGCGCGCTTTTCGCCAGCGCGAAACTGAGTCCCAGAAGAAGGTGCTCGCGCTCATAAAGAAATTGCTCGGAAATCTCGATTTCGGGAAACAGGGCCGCGCGATCCAGTTCGCTGATATCGCGGGGCTTCTCGTGTTCACGCGCTTGCTGCAAATAAGAGCAGTCGCTGGGACAGTCGAGCGTAACCTCGCGCTGTTCGCCGCAGCACTGGGCGCAGATCCGTCCGTGGACGGCAGGACAAAAGCGCTTTTCCTTCCGGATGTTGCAGATGGCGCAGCTCACTGGTCGATTATTTCATGCCAATGTTCCCAACTGACGATTCGATGAGGATCTTTGCACCATTCCCGGAGCAATCTTCTCGACGAGAATAAATCCTTGTAATCGCAGGCATAAGCCCTTTTTATTTGTGCCGCTGCGCTCGACACGATAGCCTATGCGATACTCCCAGCCAGTGGAACTCACTTCTGGGCTGCGCTCAATCTCAGTATCAAGGAGAAGCATGTCAAGCGAACTGCGGAACTTCCTCTCGATCTCGTACGACGAATTAGAAGAGATGAATCTGAAGGCCAAGAAGCAACGCCTGGATCGCGTGGCACCGCACAAGATCCAGGAAGAGCGGCTCAAGTACCTGACCGACGAGAAGCGCATCAAGGCGCTAACTGTTCTCTTCAGCGATCTCGAAGGCCGCCTGCACATGCTCGATTACGACAAGAAGTTTTTGCTCAAGAGCTACGACAACCTGACCTTCGACGGTTCTTCGATCCGCGGCTTCACCGCGCAGCGCGAGAGCGATCTGCGTCTTGGGATTGACTGGAGTGCGTTCTACTGGGGGCCGGCCGATGTGTTTGGACCGGGCAAGGTGCTGGTGTTCGGCGAGGTCATCGACAAAGGCGGCGAGCCCTATTCAGCCGACATCCGCAGCGTGCTGAAACTCTTTGCTGAGGGTCTGAACAAGAAGCACGGCTACACACTAAACGCGGCCAACGAGATTGAAGGCTTTCTGTTTCAGGGTCCGGACGCTGAGCGCCGCTACCATGAGACGGGCAAGTTCGAGTACGTGAACACGGGCGGTTACTACCATTCGCTGCCGGGGGACCCGCTGCGCACCTTCATCGATACCACCGCGGAAGTGCAACGTGCTATGGGATTCCAGAACGAAAAGGATCACCCGGAAGTGGCACCGTCACAGTTCGAGATCAACTACAACTACGCGGAGGTGGTGGCTGCCGCCGATCATATCCAACTCTACAAACTGATCTGCCGGCAGGTGGCGCGCAACATGGACTTGACCGCTTGTTTTCTCCCGAAGCCCGTGGTCGGCGTCAACGGCAGCGGCATGCACACCAACATTTCCGTCAGCGAGAATGGCAAGAACCTGTTCTGGGATCCCAAGGGCGAAGAGAAGCTCAGCAAGCTGGGATATGAGTTCCTAGACCGCGTCCTCACCCACGGCAACGACCTCTGCCTGCTGTTCAATTCCAGCGTGAACGCATATCGCCGCCTCGACCCGCACTTCGAGGCGCCCAACCAGCTCAAGGCGTCGGCAGTAGATCGGGGCGCCATGATCCGTATCCCCATTGGTAACCAGCGCAGCATGCGGATCGAAGTGCGGGCGGTCGCTCCCGACTCCAACCCGTACCTCGTCATGTATTCGATCTTCAAGTCCGGACTGGAAGGCACAACCGCGAGGATCAAGAATTTGCGCCAAGCGGAACGCTACTTGCCGGACAACATCTACACGGCAATCGAAGACTTCCGCAACGCCGATTGGATTACGAAGCTGCTTGGGGCGGACGTGAAGGCGCGCTATGCCGATCTGAAGCAGGCTTCGGCCGACCGCTGTCCCCGCCTGCTGGGCACGTTCGTAAAAGCGGCCGAGGTACAGTACCACCACGAGGTATACAACCAGTTCCTGTGGAATCTGTTTTAGACCATGTGGCGCGGACACTCTCGTCCGCGTAAAGCCGACTCAAGACAGGCTGCCGGGAGTTTCGGCAGCCTTTTTCCGTTACTTCCGTGTCCTTTGGTTCGGTGGTTTTTGTTTCGCCCGCTGCGATAATGGCTAGTGTAATGGCTCGCTCTTTCCTTTCAGAAGCCTGGCTGCCGAAGTCAGTACTCTGCCTGCGCGATTACGACCGGAACAAATTCCTGCGCGACCTGGTGGCGGGCATTACGGTTGGTCTGGTCGCGCTGCCGCTCGCAATGGCCTTCGCGATCGCGTCCGGGCTCACTCCGCAGGCCGGGATTTACTGTGCCATCGTCACGGGATTCCTAATTTCGCTCCTGGGAGGATCGAAGACGCAGATTGGCGGCCCGACGGGTGCCTTCGTGGTGGTGATCGCCGGGATCATCGCCGCGCACGGCGTCGAGGGCCTGTTCATGTGCACGGTTATGGCCGGGTTGATGCTCATCATCATGGGGCTCACCGGCATGGGCTCGGCGGTGAAGTTCATTCCTCGACCGATCGTCATCGGTTTCACTAACGGCATTGCAATCCTGATCGCCAGCACACAGATCAAAGATTTTTTCGGCCTAAAGCTGGACAAGGTTCCCGGCGAGTTCTGGCTGCGCATGAAGGCGCTGGCGCAGAACTTCCCGACGCTCTCTTATGAAGCGGCCGCGCTCGCGGTGGGGACAGTTTTGATCATCGCCATCTGCCGCGGCATTTCGATCCGGATCCCGGGCGCGATCGTGGCCATGGCACTGGGCACGGCGGTTGTCAGGGTCTTTCATCTGCCGGTGGAAACGATTGGTACGCGGTTCGGCGGAATTCCCAG
>JBKPCG010000018.1:0-20378 GCA_046727255.1 Acidobacteriota bacterium
AGCAAAGGGCACGCCGTTGTCGCTGCGGATGTTGGCGGGCAGGCCACGCTCCTGAAACAGGCGCTCAAAGACAGTGAAAGCGTAGTCTTCGCAGGTGGACGAGAGCGCTTCGCAGCACAGCAGGAAACGGCTGGCATGGTCCGGAGACTTGGCAGGCGCGAAACAAGCCTTTACGGATTTAGCTAACACGTTCGGCCATCGCAACCAGCTACCGCCGGGACCTCCAACACCCGCGCCGCCGCCAACAACTTTGCCGCCAATCAGCACCCTCCCCCTCGCACCCTTCCGCCCGGACCTCCAACACTTGTACCGCCGCCAACAACGTTACCCCCCGGTCGACACCCTGCCACCGGGACCTCCGACATTCTTGCCGCCGCTCATCACGTTGCCGCCGCACACGCAACCACCATTGATATCGGGCGGCGGGCCGACCGGAGGGACTGCCAACTATCAACTCGTGGTGAACCTGTTTGACAATGGGTCGAACAGTTCCGGCCAGGGCAGTTCGTTGAGCCCAAAAGCATAACGTTTCAAGGCGTGTTCGTTACACGCATCATTCAAGGGCGTTTCCGAACTTCTGCTCGGAAGCGTCCGTTTCAATTTGCCCCGCTCTCACCGTCCTACCCGGGCTGGCTTGCCGTTGAAAGCGGAACAATTTTCTTCCTTGCGGTCATCTTTGCACTGCGTCACATCCCCAGCCTCGCTAAGAACTCATTGCCCTTCAATGACTTAAAACTCCGAAGGCATCTTGGCAGAGGAGTTGCACCTCCATCGGCATACACAAAATCCCTCCCCAAGGAGACTGCTATGAAGAATCTACGAGCAGCACTAGTCCACGTGTTGCCAGCAGCGGTAATGATGGTGGGCCTAGGTCTAGTGTGGCAGCCCGCAGTCGCTCAAAATACAACCCCTTACAACGATATGGCAGTGGCTCAGCAGCAGCCGGCACAGCAACCGGACAGTCCCGGTTCTGCATCAGAGACGAAGATCTTCACGGGCAAGATTGTGAAAGATGGGGACAAACTCGTGTTGACTGATGCGGACGGTAAAATGACCTACCAACTCGACGATCAGCAGAAAGCCAAAGCGTTTCTCAATAAAAGCGTGAAGGTGACCGGCACTCTGGATGCTTCCACAGGGCAAATTCGGGTCATCGCTATCGAACCGGCTGCCTAAATTCATTGCGAGCGGGGCGGCTCGCGCCGCTCCCGTCCTTATTTCTATTTCCTTCATAACCCGACAAGTGCTGGCGCTTCGCTTCGTCTTTACCGGGACTTGCCAGACTCGCGGCGGAGGTTATTTTCATGCGACTGTTAAGTGTTCGGCTCATCATTTCCCTGATCGTCGGGGTGACGCTGGTCTCGCTCGCCTTTTCCTACTACCAGGTGGTGGCTGAGAAGCGCGGCTTGCGCACCGAAGTGGAACGCCGGGCCGAGTTGCTCGGCGAGAGCCTCGCAGGCAATGTCGAGAGGTCATGGGAGGTCGGATCTGACAAGGAATTGCAGAAGATCGTTCAGCGCTTTGGGAAGCGCGAACACATGCTGGGAGTTGGTGTTTACGACAAGCAGGGGAAATTGGTGGCGGTGACTCCGGAGTTGGCCAAAACGCTGACGGAAACGCCTTCCTCCCTGATCGAAGCCCTGGCGGAAGATCAGAACAAGGGGGTTTTCGCGCGCCTGGGGAATGAACCGGTTCACATCCTTGCTGTGCCTCTCCACCGCAAGGACCAACTCGTCGGTGGACTGGCCATCGTTCACGACGTCAGCTACATACGCGCGCAAGTTTTGCGGGTGTGGCGGGAGACCTTTCTGCGTGTTCTGGCGCAGGTCTTCCTCATCGTTCTGATCACGTTGCTGATTGTGCGCTGGAGCATCACGGGGCCGATCGCCCGGGCGGCGCAATGGATGCGCGCTCTACGCACCGGGAGAATTTCCTCGAGGCAGGAAATGCCGGACCTGGAAATGTTCCGGCCGCTGGCGCGCGAAGTTGCAACCATGGCGCACAGTCTTAGCCAGGCCCGTCTGGCAGCCGAGAACGAAGCACGACTGCGCGAAGCGGGCGAGTCTCTCTGGACAGCCGATCGTCTGTCGGTGCAGGTTCGGACACGCCTGGATGGAGCTCGCCTGTTTGTGGTGTCGAATCGCGAGCCCTACATCCATCAGAGGAACGGGAAGTCGGTCGACGTAATTGTGCCGCCGAGCGGCCTGGTAACGGCTCTTGAACCGGTGCTGAACGCCTGCGATGGCACCTGGATCGCGCATGGAAGCGGAGACGCCGATGCTGAAATGGTGGACACCCGTAATCGCCTGCGCGTTCCTCCCGATGACCCTCGTTATACGTTACGCCGAGTGTGGCTGGGCAAAGAAGAAGAGCAGGGCTATTACTACGGCTTCGCCAATGAGGGCCTTTGGCCGCTCTGCCATATCGCGCATACGCGTCCCATTTTTCGCGCCGACGACTGGCAACACTATCAGCAAGTCAATCGCAAGTTCACCGACGCGGTGCTGGAGGAAATCGAAGACACGCCGGGCCCTGTAATCCTGGTCCAGGATTATCACTTTGTGCTGCTGCCGCGCATGATCAAGGAGAAGCGGCCCGACGCTCGCGTGGCTATCTTCTGGCATATCCCCTGGCCGAATCCGGAGGCCTTTGGCATCTGCCCCTGGCAGAGGCAACTGGTGGACGGCTTGCTGGGTGCGGATCTGGTCGGATTTCACGTGCAGTCCCACTGCAACAACTTTCTCCAGACGGTGGACCGTACGGTGGAATCGCGAGTGGACTGGGAACACTTTTCGGTGCTGCGCCAGGACCATCGCACCATCGTCCGTCCTTTCCCCATCAGTGTGGATCTGACAGACGACGAACCGGCGGAAGACGACAACCAGGGATTCACCTACGAGGAGCGCGCAGCTTTGATGCGCGGTCTGGGCGTAGAGACAACGTTCCTGGGAATTGGCGTGGATCGTGTGGACTACACCAAGGGAATCCTTGAGCGTTTCCTTGCGGTCGAGCGCTTTCTGGAGAAGAACCCCACCTACCAGGGGAAATTCACTTTCGTGCAGATCGGTGCCCCCAGCCGGACGCATATCAAGCGTTATCACGACCTGCTTGCAGAGGTGGAAGTCGAAGCCGACCGGATCAATTGGCGTTTCCAGAGGGATAAGTGGAAGCCCATTGTGTTCCTGAAGCGGCAGCACAGTCACAAAGAGATCACACCTTACTATCGCGCGGCTGATCTTTGCCTGGTGACGTCGTTGCACGACGGCATGAACCTAGTGGCCAAGGAGTTTCTGGCGGCGCGCCGGGACGAACGCGGCGTCCTGATTCTGAGCCAGTTTACGGGCGCAGCGCGCGAATTGCGCGACGCTTTGCTGGTGAACCCGTACGACATCGAGCAGACGGCCGAAGCCATCCGGGTTGCCCTGGAAATGGAGCCGGAAGACAAGCAATTGCGTGTACAGCGTATGCGCCGGGTCATTAAGGAACACAACATTTACCGGTGGGCAGGAAATCTAATCACGGAACTCTGTGAGGTCCGGCTGGATGCCGCGGAAGATCAGCCGGAGAAACTTCGCGCGAACGTATCCGTAGCATGATCCACACCCCCGGTAAGGAGAGGAAGAGGTGCTGAAACCAGACACACAACTTCAAGTCGAGCAGGTTCTGAAATCGGTGACGCAGGCGTCGCGATCGCTGCTGCTGCTCGACTACGACGGAACGCTGGCGCCATTTCATCAGGAACGCGATCAGGCATTTCCCTATCCGGGGATCGCGGAGGTTTTGCAGGAGCTCATCCGGGACGGCCACACGCGCGTGGTCATCATCTCGGGTCGGGACACGAGCGAGACGATTCCTCTTCTTGGCCTTGATCCATTCCCCGAGGTGTGGGGTCTCCATGGCATGCAGCGCCGGAAGCCGGACGGTCGCGTGGAAATGCTGAGGCTTGAGGAAGGTTATCTCGATGCCTTATCGGATGCCGACCGTTGGCTCGGTTATCAGCAACTGCGGCACACGGCGGAGTTCAAGACCGGAAGCATTGCCGTGCATTGGCGAGGACTAAGCGAGTGGGAGGTAGAGGAACTGCGAGGCCGCGTGCTTCTGGGATGGAAACCGATCGCCCAGGATGCCGGCATGGAGTTGCTGGATTTCGATGGAGGCATAGAACTGCGCCCCCCGGAAGCGGACAAAGGCGACGTAGTGCGACTGTTGCTGGGTGAAGTGGGGCCAGGCACGCCAGCCGCTTATCTGGGAGACGATGCAACTGACGAACACGCGTTCCAGGCAATCCGGGGACATGGTTTGAGCGTGCTGGTGCGTCCGCGGTGGCGCCACACAGCCGCCCAGTCGTGGATCAAACCGCCGGACGAACTTCTTGACTTTTTAAACAGGTGGCTGGACGCCAGCCGCGGGCATGGTGCTTTGGGAGGCGAAACAGCGATGGTGGTGACAAAATGATGGCCGCATCAGCAACGACAACTTTGCAACGGACACCGGCGAAGCCGTTCTACTTCAATACTTCGGCGCATCTGCTGCGTATCACCAAATACAAGGCGAACAGCCTCGCCGAGTTGCTGGATGCGCTGCGCGAGTGCCCGGAAGACTCCGTCTTCCAGCACACCTTCCGGACTTTGCAGGAACATCACTTCATTCGGGAAGGCTTTTCCAACGACTTCGCGCACTGGGCGCTTGCACAATGCAACGAGCCGGGCCTGGCGGAAGCGCTGGCCGGTGTGGATGTGCGGGAATTCACTTCCGTGGCGGCATTGCGAGATCGATTCATCCAGATCCTGGAGCAATATTTGAAAGGCGATCCCAAGGTCTGCGCGCGCGCCGCGGACGAGACTTTCTACTTTTGCGCCTCTGACATTGTCGTGCTGCCGACCAGCTTTGAGGGCCGCACAATGCATGAGTTCACCGAAGGACTGCGGCGGGTGAGCGTGCATTCCATTCATCACCATTTCATCGAAGCGCGCTTGCGGCTCAAGCTCATGTCGAACGATTTTTCACAGTGGTTGCACGAAGATGTGGGGTTAACCGAAGCGGCGCGCAAGCTCAACCGGATCGACATCTACACAGCCACCCTGGAAGACGTACGCCAGCAGATTGTGCAGATCGTGGAAAGGGCGCTGACGTAGAAAGATTTTGTAGCGCCGGCGTCCCGCCGGCTGTCGTGGGGACATCCTGTCCCACTGCGAGACATCCACGCAACAGCAGCTGGGAGGGCGGCTTTACAGACAAGACCTATGGAGCCAGTGAAGCAGGAAATCGAAGCCAGCAGTTCGACGGCAACGGAGTCGCCGTCGGGCCACGTCGTACCTATGCACCCGGAGCGTCGTGCCAAACCTCGGACCTGGGAGACACCACCGGCGCCCGCACCCGCGCCGCACCTCGACGACTATCGGAGCATCGTGGGCGAAGCCGTCATCGAAGAGCTACGTTTTCTGGCTCGCGGACTCGCGAACAAAAGCGTGAAGATGGTGAATTCGACGGCCGTTGGCGGAGGAGTCGCCGAGATGCTGAACCGACTGGTTCCGCTTTTGGCCGAACTGGACGTCGCCACTCATTGGGACGTCATCACCGGCGGAAACGACTTCTTCGAAGTGACGAAGGCCTTTCACAATGCCCTCCACGGCGCGGAGTACGAACTCACGCGGCATGCGCAGGAAATCTTCCTGATGTACAACGAGCAGAACCGGCAGCGCATGCAGTTCAACGAGGACGTTGTGGTGATCCACGACCCGCAGCCGGCGGCGCTGATCCATTCGCGAAAGGACGGGGCGGCGCGCTGGGTGTGGCGCTGTCATATTGATCTATCGAATCCCCACCCGCAGGTGTGGGGTTTCCTGCGGCCGTTCATTGAACAATTCGATGCCGCAATTTTTTCTTCGCAGACATTTGCCCGCCAGTTGCCGATCCCGCAATACCTGTTCTATCCGTGCATCGACCCGTTGTCGGAGAAGAACAAGGAGTTGGACGGCAGCTTCGTTCAAAAGGTGTGCGATGAATTCGGAATCGACCGTTCCCGCCCGATCGTCACCCAGGTCTCGCGCTTCGACCGCCTCAAAGATCCGGTGGGAGTAGTGCAGGCCTTCAAACTCGCCAGGAAGTACGTGGATTGCCAGCTGGTGCTGGTGGGCGGCGGAGCGAGCGACGACCCGGAAGGAGCGGTCGTCCTTAAGGAAGTCAAAGAGGCGGTTGGCTCAGACCCTGACGTGATCATTCTGGATCTGCCTCCCTGGTGTGCATTGGAAATCAATGCTCTGCAACGCGCTTCGACACTGGTCGTGCAGAAGTCACTCAAGGAAGGTTTTGGACTCACGGTGACCGAGGGCCTTTGGAAAGGCAAGCCCACCATCGGGGGTGCCGTGGGCGGAATTCCGAACCAGGTAATCCACAAGCTCACCGGCATGCTGGTGCATTCCGTCGAAGGATGCGCGTATCAGATCCGCTACCTGCTGACACATCCGGAATTCGCGGCTCAGATGGGGCGGAACGGGCGCGAGCATGTGAAGGAGAATTTTCTGATGACCACCAATGTCCGGCGTTGGCTCCTGCTCCTGCAGATTCTGCTGCGCGGAGGTAAGGCCTGAAGAGCGACCCGTCGTAGCAATATTAAGGGCGTCCAGAGTGGCGATGCTGGACGCCCGATACCTCAAAAGAGCGTCAAAAGACGCGCTGAAGCAAAGTTAGTGGAAGGCCGCGAAGCCTACAAGATTCCCGCCGTTACCCGCCCGCTGTTACGAACGGTGCTGCATTCTTCACATGCGATCCGACGCGCCGATACCGTCGCGCGAAGCGGATTTGATAATCACGCCGGGGACCTTCCGGCGTCAAAAAATCTGCTTGTGTTAGACTCGCCTTTTTCGGCCTATGCACTGTCGTCAGTGGTTGCTCAGCTTCTTTTTTCTGCACCTGATTGCATCGATCAGCCCAGGGCAAACACCGAAGAAGCCACAGCTCAAGCCCAATGTCATCCTGATCACTCTCGACACAACGCGTGCCGACCGCATGGGATTCCTCGGATCCGATCGTGGCTTGACTCCGAATCTCGATACGTTAGCGAAGCAGGCGGCGGTTTTCACGCGCGCTTATTCGCAAGTTCCCCATACGACGGCGTCCCATGCGACTATCCTAACTGGGACCTATCCGCAGTTTAATCACGTCAATGATTTTGCGTCTCCGCTGGCCGCGGACCTGCCTTATCTGCCCGACGTCCTGCATCACCAGGGCTACCAAGCCGCGGCATTCGTGGGATCGATTGTTCTCGATCCCGGCGGCGGGTTGGCTCCGGGTTTTGACCGCGGCTTCGACGTCTATGATGCCGGCTTTCACAACAGGCAACCAGGTGAGAGCCGCTATGAGTCAGTCGAGCGCCGAGCAGGCGACGTAGTTGCTCACGCCCAGGAATGGCTCAATCACCGACGCTCAAAATCGCGACCCTTCTTCCTGTGGGTGCACGTGTATGACCCACACGATCCCTACGATGCACCGCAGCCGTACAAGTCAAGAGTCTCCGATCCATACGACGGTGAAATTGCTTATACCGATGCCATGGTCGGAAAGTTATTTGGAGCCCTGCAGAGCGCTGGTCTTCATGACGGATGCTTGGTCGCTGTCGTGGCCGACCATGGCGAGGCTTTCGGTGAACACGGCGAGCGCTCGCACGGCATATTTCTTTACGATGAAACCATTCACGTACCGCTGGTGATCAAACTGCCCGGAAACGGCGCTGCCGCCACGCAACAATGGATCGACACCCGAGTCGGCCTGGTGGATGTGGCTCCTACAATACTGGAAGCTGCGGGTATGCGCGTTCCTGAACAGATTCAGGGTAAGTCGCTATTGTCCTTGATCCAGCCCACCAAAACTGGTCCCCCTGACGTCGATCGGCCAGTCTACTCGGAAAACGACTACCCGAACCGCGCTTTTGACTGGAGCTCGTTGCGTGCGCTACGCGTCGGCAAGTATCTGTATGTCGAAGCTCCGAAGCGTGAACTGTACGACCTCAATTCGGATCCCAGCGCCGGTCAGAACATCGCTGAATCCGCTTCTGCCATTGCGGATACGCTGCGCGCACAGATTGAAACGTTCCGCAAGGGTACGGCCTCTGGCTCTGCGACCGGGCCTATCAAGCTTGATCCTAAGCAAGCTGCGAAACTAAGTGCGTTGGGCTATGTCGCAAGCGATGTCCGGGCCAGTCCGGAAGGAAGAATCGGCGGAATCGACCCCAAAGATCGCATCGGGATCGCCAACTCGTTTCATGAAGGCTTGCTGGACATCGAAGAAGGCCGCTTCGATGATGCGGTTGCACATCTCGAACGTGTGGTGCGGAGCGAGCCCACTTCTGAACTGGCTTACCACGGTCTCGCTGCTGCTCTCATCAAGCTCAGGCAATTCGAGAAGGCTTTGCCCGTCCTGCAAAAGGCGGTTGAGTTGGCACCGAACTCCGGCATTCTTCAATACCGCCTCGGTGTGGTCCTATACGAAACCGGCAACCTCAAGGACTCCGTTGCACATTTCGAGCTGGCAGTGCGAGCAGTACCCGATTGGGTTGACGCGCACTACTCTCTCGCGACCGTCTACCTTCGCACGGAGCGGCCCGATGAAGCTTTGCACGAGGTTGACCGTGCGCTGGAAGTTGATCCGACCTACTATCGTGCGAACCTAATGCGGGGAATACTGCTCGTAGAAGACAATCCCTTAGAGGCTCTGAAGAGTCTTCAGAAAGCTGCCGCCGAACAGCCCGACGCCAGCGAGCCGCACCAGTACATGGCGCAAGCGTATGAGCAGCTTGGCAATGCCTCGAAAGCAGCAGAGCACCGCAGCCTTGCAGAGCACCAAAACCCGCATTAGTTTCCGCATCAAGACTTCAAATCTCGCAGCGTCGTGCTTCGTACACAAAAAGCAAATTCGCGCCGGCCAGCACAAACCAGGGTTCGCAGGGTAAAGCCCGACGCCATTTCTTGTGCTTCAGCATGGCTGAAGAGTTTTTCCCGCTTGACAAACAAAGCGGTACCACCCATTATGCTTCCCTCGTAGTCTGGATACCTTGCCAGATAAGGCTTTCACTGGTTTCACCACTGGTTGTTAACTTCCAGGAGAACACCATCATGAAGAAAATGTTGCTGATACTCACCGTAGTATTGGTCGGCAGCCTTGCAGCGAATGCCGACCCCGTTCAATTCAATTTCACCTTTGACGGCTTCTGCGACGCGATGGAAACAACGCAGTACTCGCCGGGGGCGAATATTGCGCGCATATTTCTAACCGGCACCCATGACTTGTCTCCGTGCGGTATCCCCAGCAACTTTGTGGGTGGTTTCAAGCACGACATGGCGACCCCTGGCAAGATCCCGCCTTTCCTTTCTCCGGTCCTGGACCTTTCCGATCCAATCCTCGGAACGCTCTATGCCCTTCCGTATTCCCTACAATACCTTGTCCACAAGCATCCTTGTCTCTGGGCAAACTACTTTAGCGACGGATCAGGCAACTTTCTCAATAATTTTGGGAGTTGCACCCCCTTTGCAGGAGCAAAGCTTGAGGGAAAGCGCGCTGGGAAACCGACCTCGCGTCGATAAACCGACAACCCCCTTGTTTTTCCTGAGCCACGCTGCAAAACTGCCAGCGTGGCTTTTTTGATTCATTCCCGAGGAGAACGTGGATGATTCACTGTTTACTAAGCTGGGCGATCAGCGCATCGCTGATCCTTTCGCTTGCACCCCGGACCGAGGCACAGAACGAGCGGGCTTCTCGGCCCGCCGCAACTGTACTCCCCAGCGGAAATCCTTTTGACAGGTTCGAACATTTTTCCGCGACCTTGCACGGCGGCTTAGGTCGTGACCATGACCGCAAAATCTTTCGCTCCGGAAGACTGATGCGATTGGAATTCTCCGACCACTACCGCATCACCGACATGGACGAACCGGCGACCTGGGCGGTGATGCCGGATCGTTGCGCCAGGTTCCCCATGCCGGACGCCGGTACTTGGCCCTTCTTTGGTCTGCGAGAATATGAAGCGGAACGCTCCGTCAACCCGGGTACCCCGGAAGAGGAAACCGTGGATGGCCATGCCTGCCGGGTTGAGCATCTGACGTTGGCCCGGAAGAAACCCGCACCCTCCACCATCAAAATGAAGGTTTGGGAGGCCGTTGACTTGCAGGGTTTTCCCCTGAAGATCGAAGTGAATAATATCCAGACGGGACGCCAGTACTCCATCACATACACGGACGTGAGTCTGGAGCCACCGGATGCCAACCTGTTCGACCATCCCACAAAATGCGATTCAATCTCCAAGCCGCAACCGAAGGAGGCGGCGCGTGCAACTCGAAAGCCCGTCAAAAAAGTCGCTGTGAGGCCTTCCGCCGACTCCGGGCAGATTCCTGCAAAGCCCTAAAAGCAACATGTATCGGCCGTACGGGAATGTGTCATATTGTTCGGCTCATAACCAAGTTGTTGGAGCACTGCTACCAGTGGAGCGCGTATGCGAAACTACTTGCGCACAAAGTGATAAGTTTTTGCTCGTTTGACGAAGCGAAAATGCACATTTCCGGCATCCTGCGCAAGGGGGTGCGATTTCCTCAACAAAAACGCATTTTGAGCCTTGACAAGCGAGAGCGTATGTACCATCATCCCCTACGCAGCACCGCAGTACGAATCCTATCCCCAGGGTTCGAAAACGAACGATTTCCCACTAGCACAAGTCAACCTTCCAGGAGACGATCTCGATGAAAAAGATTTTGTTGGTAGTTAGCATAGTAATGCTGGCCAGCCTTATTGCCTCGGCTCAGCTGGTTAGTCCCACAGTTTTCAACCGGACCTACTCGGGCTACTGCGACGGCGCGCATCTGGTACTGCAGAAGCTCACCGCCACCCCTGGTGCACCTGGGTCTACCAAAGTGTACGTTGGAGGCTTCCACGACTTGGTTGACGCGTGCGGCTTTGCCTCGAACGCCCCAATCGTCGGCAACAAATCCGGCGCCGGCTCTACCGTCCAGCCCCATCCGCTAGTCGGTGTCGCCGGACCGGTGCTTTACACTGCCGATGCTGACAAAGACGCACAGTGCAACTGCTTTTCCGGAATACAGTTTGAATTTGTGTACGATCTCGTGCATGGGTTTTCCGCCATCTACGAAAGCTTCCTGGGTTTCGACGGCGACTACTTCTGTTGTAATCAGAGTTTGGTCCCCGGCCTACCTGCCAAAGTAGACGCAGCAGGGAAACCACCGGCTGGCGGCACCTTCGCAATCGCCAAGAAACAGGAGTAGACTTGGCGGTGCATTCACCAAGGCCACAGAATGCTGTGGCCTTTTTTTTCACGAGTTGCAGTATGAGCCGCGCAGTAGAGTGACACTCGTCAGGATTGTCCTGAAGCGTCGCTCTTCGAACATCATGAGGAGACCAGGAAACATGTTGTTAGCAAGAATCTTCGGATTGACCATCCTCGTGTTGACCATCGCACCTTATCCGATCATCGGAATACAGGCGCAGTCGTCTAAGACCGGCGAGCAGACACGAACCCCGCAGCCGAAGCAGCCAGCCCAGAAGGGGTCCGCCGCGTCTCTGCCCCACACCGGCAAGTCACAAGGTCCATTTGACTCCTTAACCCAATTTTCGGCGACCATGGTCGGCGGCCTTTCCGGCAACACAGACGAAATCAAGATCTATCGTTCCGGAAACCTGATGTGGGTGGAGGCTTACAACAAAGTAAATCACCTGGTGACAGACCTCAGCACAAGGGAAACGTACTTCATGCTGATGGAAGCGAAAGAGCGATGTATCCACAACGGGGCGCTGGCAGTACAAAGCTTTCCGTTTGCGTTTTTCCGCCCCGACCATAAGATTGAGCGCACGCCGGCGGGCGAGGCGGTGGTGGATGGTCACCATTGCCACATCGAATCCGTCGTCCGCACCGCTCCATCGGGCGGCGCAATGCACGTGAAGTTCTGGGAAGCGGACGACCTCAACGGTTTCCCGGTGAAGATCGAAGTTGATAGGCCGGGAGGAAAGGTAGTCACGATCAGATACAAGGATGTGAAACTGGGACCTCCCGATCCGGCGCTTTTCGCGCGACCGAAGAATTGCGAACCGGGACCGGAACGCTCTGAGCAAGATTCGCAGTGAAGCAGTGAAGATGAGGTGCGGAAGATTTGGCATGTTGTTCCCCCGTAAGTTCGCATGACAACTAAGTCAGATTCTATGAACTGGTTTTCTCGAACATTGGCGTGAGGGAGTAAGGAGATGCGGGTTTTGCATGGTGTGGGTCGGCTGGGGGTGGCGCTAGCGGCACTTCTGCTTCTGGTCGGTGCGTTTGCTGAACAGAGGGGCGCATACCCGCGAGACGAGTTCATGCCTCGTTTTGTGGTACTGCCGCCGGCTCATTCGGTAGATGCAGCGCATGCGGAAGCGGACGCTCTGAACGGCGCGGCCCTGCCGACCTGGCGCGGATGGTTCCGCTATAACTCGGTGAACTACGGCTACACGATGCTGGGGAACAAGGTTGTGGAAGGGGCGGGCACGACCACTATCGACGTCATCCTGATTCCCCTTAGGCTGACCTTTGCGGATGGCACGATTCTGGACGCTACACAGAACGTCTGCGGCGGGTCGCAGTCGGCATTGACGCTGAGCGAGAATTCGCCCCTGTTTCAGAACATGACCTGGACGCCAGGCGGCACGAACGTGGGCACGACGCAGTACGTTGATGCCTACCAGCGCGCGAACTTCTGGAACAGGGTCAAGCATCCAACCTATGCGAACTACCACACGGTGCTCGATATAGCCCAGGTCACACCGGTGCAGACGATCGATGTTCCTGCGGCAGTTGGATCGACGGTAAGCGGTCCGTGCGCCCCGATTGGCAAAGTAAGCTTTACCTACTTCGATTCGCAGATCAACTCACTCATCGTGAGTCTCGGCATCCAACCTAACACGCTGCCCATTTTTCTCGATTACAACGTTTTTGGGACGTATGGCGGCTGTTGCGTACTCGGCTATCACGGCGTGAGGGGCGTCAACCAGGTGTACGGGGTAGCAGCATACAGCGACCCGGGAATATTCCAGGCGCCCGGCATCCAGGACATCCACGCTCTTTCACATGAAATTGGAGAGATCTACGACAATCCGTACGCCGGCAATAACACTCCCACCTGGCAGAGCCCGTATGCGCCGCAGTACGGCTGCAACCCTTTTCTGGAAGTTGCGGACCCGCTGGTGGGATCGGCGATCGAGGTAACCGTGGGTGGAGGGACGTATCACCCACAGGAGCTAGTGTTCAAGGCGTGGTTCGCGAAAGCGGTCTCGTCGAATGCGGTGAACCGGTGGTATTCGTTCAATCAAACACTGCTATGGCCATCACCGGTCTGTTAGTGGGTGACGCCAAGCTGCGCGCAGGTGACTGCGACTTGCACGTGCGAAACTTTTGTTACTCCCGAATATGAAGTTCTTTCAGCAGTTTCTCCTGATAATGGTTGTGTCGCAGTGCGCAGTGCCGGCCACCGGCCCTGCATCCCAAATGACGAAAACCACACCGTCTGGAGAGCGCGAAGCGAAAACTGCCGCCGACGCGCCATCCAGAAGAGCAAAGCTGCCCAACATCATTTTGATCACGCTCGACACAACGCGCGCCGACCGGATGGGATTTCTGGGTTCCAAACGTGGGCTGACGCCGAATCTGGATGCGCTGGCACAAGAATCGGCGGTTTTCACACATGCCTACGCGCAGGTTCCGCTGACGACGCCATCGCACGCTACCATTCTCTCTGGCACTTATCCGCAGTTTCACGGGCTGATTAGTTTCCCGATGGCGCTACCGAAGGATGTTCCCTACGGTCCGGAGATTCTGCACGCCCAAGGATATCGAACTGGGGCATTTGTTGGATCCATGGCTATGGCTCCGGGAACGCTCGCTCCCGGTTTTGAGCGTGGATTTGATACCTACGACGCCGACTTTCACCCCGAGAATCTTGGAAAAAAGAAATACCATAAAAAGGAGCGCTACCATACCCTCGAGCGCCCTGGGGACGAGGTAACAGCGCTCGCCCTGGCGTGGTTGAACCAACAGCCACAGACCCCCTTCTTCCTGTTGGTCCATCTCTACGACGCACACGCTCCTTACGAACCACCCGAACCCTACCAGAGCCGCTACGCGTCGGAACCGTATGACGGCGGAATTGCCTACGAAGATGCGGTGGTAGGCAGGTTCCTGCAAGAACTGAAAGGGCGAAAACTGTACGACGGCGCGGTCATAGCGGTAATGGCCGACCACGGAGAGTCCCTCGGGGCCCACGGAGAGCAAGAGCATGGAGTGTTTCTCTACGATGAAACCATCCATGTGCCGCTAATTGTAAAGTTGCCGCATGGGACCGGGAAACGGATAGAAAGCCGAGTGGAACTGGCCGATGTGATGCCGACACTATTGGAGTCAGTGGAGATGACCGTGCCTTCGGCGATGCAAGGCGCGTCGCTGCTGGGGCTGATCAATGGCGACAACGGGGCCATCGGAGCGTGGCGCGATCGTCCGGCCTACGCGCAAACGGATTATGCGCGCCTGTCGTTTAGCTGGAGCGCCTTGCAATCCTGGCGAACAGGCAAGTACTTGTATGTCGACGCGCCCCGGCGGGAGTTATATGACGAGACAGCGGACCCGGCGACGGAGCACAATCTGGCATCGTCCTCCCCCGCCGTCGCTGACACGCTGGCGGCCAAAATGGAATCTTTTCGGGAAAAGACGAGCAGTCACAGGCCGCTAATCGAAGTGATAGTGACTCCCGAGGCGCAAAAAAACCTGGCTGCGCTCGGATACGCGACATCGGAAAATTCCCGCTCGAAGGCTTCCGACCGCGGGCCCGACCCCAAAGACAGAATCGAATCACTCCGCCTAATGGAGCAGCTCAGGCCTATCCTCGAAGATGCCCGCTATGAAGAAGCTGTTCCCTTGCTGCATGAGGTAATCGCTAAAGAGCCGAATATGTCTGCGATCTATGTGAAGCTCGCCGGATCCTACATGAATTTGAGGCAATACAAGAAGGCGATACCGGTGATGCGCAAGGCCCTGGAAATGAGCCCAGGGGATATTGACGTTGAGATGAACCTCGGTCTGGCATTGCTGGAAACTCAGGATTTCAGCGGCGCCGCGACCGTGTTCGAGGGCGTCGTGGCGAAGTCGCCGGAAAGCCTGATCGTACACAATTCCCTGGAGATCGCCTATTTCGGGTCCAACCGCTTTTCCGACGCCATCAAGGAGTGCGAACACGTTCTGGCAGTCTCACCGGAAGACTACAATTCTTATGTCTTCCTTGGGCTATCTCTGGCGCGGACCGGGGAGCTCGAGGCTGCGGTGCCGAAGCTGCAAAAGGCGGCGGCGCTGCGACCCGAAGCGCCCAAACCGCACATGTTTCTGGCCACTGTTTACAGTAAGTTAGGGCGGGATGCGGATGCCGAGCGGGAGCGGGCAGAAGGCATACGCCTGCGCGCAAAGCCACCCGCATCGCCGGACGTCGGCTCCGGAGATGCGAAGCAGGAGTGAGCCAGTTTTTCGAGCGACTGGAGATGCGGTCTCATTTGCGACTTTGCAATGAGTTTGGAAATCGTTTGTACGTTCCTATGCGGCCACCAGCAGGCTCTCTGCAAACGGCCACTCGTCATCCACCCATTGCTGCTCGCACCGGAAGCTCGCCGCCATAGCAAGTTGCAGCAGTTCCGGACGGGAGTACTTGTGGCTGCTCTCGGTCCAGATAGTTTCGCCTTCGTGGAACGTTACGGTGAGACCGGCACGGGGGATGCTTACATTCTGGTTTCGGTTGGAGCGGAGGTGCATCTCGATGCTGCGCTTCTCAGGGTTGAAGCGCGCTTCGTGCCGGAATTGCGGGAGCACGAAATTGCCACCGAGTTCCCGGTTGATGCGGGCCAGCAGGTTCAGATTGAAGGCGGCTGTCACACCCAGGCAGTCATCATAGGCATCGAGCATCTGCGGGATCGGTTTAATGAGGTCGGTGCCGAGCAGCAGCGCGTCTCCGGGTTGCAGAATGCGGCGTAGCGCGCGCAGGAACTTTGCGTCGGCCGGGCGGTCGAAATTTCCGATCGTGCTCCCCAGGAACAGCACCAGCAATTGCTCGCCCGGGCGGCGATTGTCCGCCACTTCGAGAAGCCCATCCAGATACTCGCGCTCGAACCCCACAATGCTGATGTGGTCGATGTCGCCCAGTTCGCGTTCGACCATGGTAAGGGCGGCGTGGGAAATCTCGATGGGGCAATAGCGGGTTTGCTGACGGCTGTCGAGCGCTTCAAGCAGATAGCGGGTCTTCTTGCCGCTGCCGCTGCCTAACTCCGCCACCACCACCGGCGACGAAACGCGCGCCACCATCTCACCGGCATTCTCGCGCAGCAGGCGCTGGTCGGCGCGCGTCAGGCCATACTCGGGAAGCGCGCTGATTACTTCGAATAGCGCCGAGCCTACGTCGTCGTAAAGATATTTCGAGGGCAATTCCTTCTGGCCGTTGCGCAGAAGCCCAGCTCGGACCTCAGCGGCGAACTCGAAGACGGCATCGTCGGTAACAGCTTGTCTCAAGATCATTCGGCCCTCAAGCGAGCGGGTTGCTCACGCAGCGAAATCCCGCATAGACGTATTGGTAGTGCGGCTGGAACCAGTTGCGAAATGAAGGCCGCAGCATGCAGACGGCAGTGCGCATCGAAGCGCCCTTGATCACAAAGTGCTTGCCATCGAAAAAGTCGGCGGAGTATCCGGGATAGAAAGGAAACGGCTCAAATCCGGCAAATGGCGCGAACACGGTGGAAGTCCACTCCCAACCGTTGCCCAACATATCCTCAACGCCGAAAGCACTGGCGCTCTGGGGATAGGTTCCCACCGAGACGGGATCCCAATTCTCAAAGTTAAAATTTCCGCGCGTCGTGTCGGGCGATTTCGCACCCCACGGATATTTTCTACACTGGCCGTCCGGCGCTCCATACGCCGCGCGCTGCCACTGGGCTTCCGTCGGCAAACTCTTCCCTGCCCAGCGCGCATAGGCGCCGGCCTCCGCATGGCTCACATATACCGGCCAGTCGGGCGGCAACGGGATCTCGTCAAACATGCCCTTCCAAAACCATTCTTGACCGTCACCCTCTCGCCGCCAGAATGCGGGATGCGAAATACGGTTTGATTCCTTCCATAACCAGTCCGCGTCACTCCACCATGTGCGGTTGTCATAGCCACCGCTGTTCATGAATTCCAGATATTGTGAATTCTTCGTCTTGTAGCGATCGATGGCGAAGGATGGGATGTCGACCCAGTGCCGTTGAAACTCGTTGTCCCAGCCAAAGGTATCGCCATTGCGGAAAAGTCCTAACATGGCGGGACCCGCCGGAACTTCCATCATCGTAGAAATGTCAGGCACCAGTGCAAGCCGAGCAGGAAGGGGCGGCGCGTTCTTTCGATCGTAGGGCAAACGATGCAGCATGTAGGCGAGCGTTTCCGCGTGCATCAAGCGATGCTCAATGGCGACGTTCAGCAGCAGCGCGGGAGAGAATTCGCCTGTACCTGGACGGGACCCATCGCGAAGGGACGCGAGTCCTTGGTCCAGCTTGTCGCGTGTCCTCTGAACGTACTGGCGGACCTGGTCGAGCGCGGGCCAGTCGGAAGGCTGGTCAGTCGGAAGACCTCCGCCCACCGGATCGATGCCAAAGGCAAACAACCGGTCGAGATCCGGATCGCTGCTCGCGGGCGATAGCAATCTACCGCTTAACAGGTTCCGATCGAACGCTTCAAGGTGGCCTACGTAAAAGATAATCCTGTGCCGCTCCGGGATGGGACGCTCGTAAAGAGAATCGGCCCGGACGAGTTCAAACAACGTGTCGGTCTGGCGACGCGCTTCGAACAGACGGGGCAGGAGTTCGCTCGGCACGTACAACTCGGCTTTGGTCGCAAGCATGGCGTCACCTCTCTCAACGCGAAGCGGCCTCCGGCAAATTCTATGGGCCTTCGGCTTTGGATGCACGCCCGCGGCAAGAGGCTCTTCTTTTGTCCCACGTGTTTTTGGCTCGAGAGCGCCAAATTACCCGATCTCCCCGATCCCCAAAAAAGACAAACTGTGGACAAACCACCCATCTCTTGGGATTAAACTCAGCAGGGAGTTGCAAGTCTAACGCGGGGACTCGGGCCGCAGAAACCCACTTGTGCCGGCGATCGACACCCGCTGTTGCACATCTTTGGAGACGTGCGATGCAACGAACAGCAATTGGCAGATTCTGCTTGGGGACTCTTTTACTTGCGATTGTACTGGTGAGTGGATCCAGTGCGCAGCGACGGCACGGTTATCCCAAACCGCCCGGACCACCAGTAGCGCGAGATGAACCGACATCGGACACGAAATCCAGCCATCGACTGGACACATTCGCGATGGAACGCGAAGCACGGGAATTGTCCGCTCTCGCATCCAGTATTCCCGGCGATGTCGAACAGCTCAAGAAAGGACTTCTGCCCAGCGATGCCGTCGACAAGCTGAAGAGGATCGAAAAACTCTCCAAGCAGCTGCGCGGTCAGATCGGGCCTTGAACTTGAATCAGAAGATAATTTTCACTCCAAATTCCACCTGCCGGGGTGCTCCCAGTCCGTAGTTGCCGGAACCCGGAAGGATTCGGTCGAGCCGCGAGCTGCAGAAGGCGTTCGAATTGCCGCAGGTGCCCGGAGAACTGGCATTGTTCAACGAACTGCCCGGAGAGCCGTCGAGCACTCCGTTCAACTGTCGGCCCGCCCCCCCGAAGTTGGCAAAATTGAACACGTTGAAAGCGGCAACATTCGGCTCGATGCGGAATCGCTCGCCGACACGAAACGGCCAGCTCAACCGCATATCGACAGTCTTGAGCCAGGTCGCTTGCGCGACATGGCCAGGCACCGCCGCACAGTTCACTTGACCCGGTGGAACAGCACAGACGAATGGGTACAACGCGCTGAGCTTGGAGAGTTGAGGCGACGTGAACAACTGTGCGTTGACCAACTGCACACCTGCCGAGGTCAGCCGGCCGGCATAATTGGTGTTGTAAACACCAATCGCCTTGCTCAGGTCGTTGCCGGAGTAACCGCCCAGGCCCCCGACCGTCGTGCCGGGCAGGAGGTCGCCGACCGTGCCGTCACCGGTAGCGTCGGTGCGGAAGATTTCACCGGCGACTCCGCCACCATCTAATTGGGGAAGACGTGCGCTGAGCTCCAGCGGCGAAGCGAGTTGCGTGATGATGGAAAGCCGCGGCCCGCGCGGTAAGTCCAGCGTCGGCGCAAACGTAAACATGTTGCGGCGGTCCAGACCCGAAGAACCGAAGTGGCCGACGTGCGGACGGATGTAATCCTCGGCTCGGCTCAGGAGGGAGAAATCGCCGCCGCTGCCGTCGGCCGCAGCTACATTGCTCTGGTACTTCGAGTAGGTATAGGAAACCGCCAAGTCCCAGTGCCGGATTCCACGCGCCAGGCGGTCTCCCGAGGTCCTGAAATTCGCATGCACCGCCGTGTACTTCGTTCGACCCGTGGGAAAGAACATGAGGTTGGAGCCCGGATGCGCGACGGTCGGGTCGAGCGTGGAACTAAGTCCGCCGAACGACGCGTTCCGCAGACCCAGAACAGAACAGGGAAACGGTCCACAATAGGCGTTGGCAGAATCGAGCCCCTGACGTGCGAAATCGACGATGCTGGCACTGGGCACCGCAGCGATATAGCACTGCACGGCGGTCTGCGAACTGCTCCCCGTAGACGTCGCCGGCGCGCACCCTGCCGAGGCTGGATTTGCGGCTAACGTCGCATTGATCGCATCCAGTTCCGCCTGGTACGTATTTTTGGTGATGTCGGGATTACTGCCATCGGTGAGATAGCGGGCATCGCCCACATGATTGGTATCGATCCCCAACGGATACTGCGTGCCGATCTGCCGCACGTAATCAATGGAGAACATGCTGTGCTCGCCCAGTTGCCGCTGGATTCCACCGCTCATCTGCACGACCCGAGGGGTACGGAAATTGGGCGCCAGCATGCCGCCGAAGTTGGCCAGGCTGTTGGCCAACGAGTAGACATTCGGTCCACCCGTCACCGCCGCCTGCGCGGCCAGGTATTGCTGCTGCAGATCCTGAATGGCCGTTGCCACCGTTCCGATCGGCTGTCCGCAGACTTGTGCCGCGATATCCAGCCCGTCCACGGAATTCACTCTTGAGCCGTCGGGAAAGGGCACCGTCCCGGTGGGACATAAGGTCAGGCTGCGAAAATACTGCCCCTGCGATAGTCGGGTGATGCGATCCTGGTACGCATTCTGCAACAGGAAATTGTCGAAAAACATACCCCCACCGGCGCGGATCACCGTGCGGCCATTGCGTCCGGGATCCCAAGCCAGTCCGGCCTGTGGAGA
>JBKPCG010000019.1:0-13699 GCA_046727255.1 Acidobacteriota bacterium
GGGTACTTAAACGACTGAGTCGCGGTGTGGTGCTGAGAAGGCGATTGCCGGTTGAGTTTGGGCGCGCACGAAGTGACCATCAGTCACAATATCAGATCGCGTAGCCATCGCTCCTCGACCTGGCCCGCCGACAAAAATACGAACGAGCGGCTACGCTTCTACAGTGACTCAGCGAAGCCGACCGAGACCAAGTCATTTTTTCGGTTTGTTCGTTGAGTAGTTGAGCGGGGTGGGCAGCCAGCAAATATGTGTGGAATTTTCGGAGTCTTCGCGAAAGGCGGCCCCGTCTCGCAGGAACTCGTTGCGCGAGCGCAGAGATCCCTTGCCCATCGCGGACCCGACGACTCCGGCACGGTTATCATTGACTGCGGTTCTGCGGAGCCGTGCCAGATAGGTTTTGCCCATACTCGCCTTTCCATCATTGATCTCTCGCCGCTCGGGCATCAGCCCATGCAGGATCCGGGCACGGGGAACTGGATCGTGTTTAACGGCGAGATCTATAACTTCCGTGAACTGCGGCGCGACCTCATCGCGCAGGGTGCCGAGTTCCAAAGTCAATCTGATACCGAGGTGGTTCTCGCTGCTTACCGCCTCTGGGGTGAGGAGTGCTTGCTGCGGCTGCGCGGCATGTTTGCCTTTGGGCTTTGGGATGCCACGCGCAAGCGGCTACTGCTTGCTCGTGATCCCATGGGAATCAAGCCGCTCTACTACTACCAGTCACGAGAGAAGTTTCTCTTCGCCTCTGAGGTCCGAACGCTGCTCCAGAGCGACCTGATCCCGCGGAAGCTCGATGCGACTGGAGCGTTGAGCTATCTAGCATTCGGTTCGGTATACGAACCCTGGACGATTGTGGAAGGAGTCCGGGCAGTTCCGCCAGGGAATGTGCTCACTCTGCAGCAGGGTTTGCTGAGCGTCCGGGAATATTGGAGCCTTCTGCCCGAGACGTACGGCCGGGTTGCAGAGGATGAGCGAAGTCGCAATGGAGCCGGGTCCGGGCACCTATCGGAGCTCTTGCGCGAGTCAGTGTTATCGCACCTGGTCAGCGATGTTCCGGTCGGAGTGTTTCTCTCGGGCGGAATCGATTCCAGTAGCTTGGTCGCGATCATGTACCGGAATGGAGTGCGCGCCAATACGTTCTCGCTCGTCTTTCGGGAAGAAGAATTCAATGAAGCGCAGTACTCACGGGAAGTGGCTCGCCGATTTGACACCGAGCATCTCGAAATCCCGGTTTCACAAGGAGACACCCTCGCGTTGCTGCCGGAAGCGTTGCGTGCCATGGACCAGCCGACAATGGATGGAATCAACACCTACCTGGTCTCGGCCAAAGCGCGCGCTGCAGGAGTGAAAGTTGCGTTGACCGGCTTGGGAGCTGATGAGATGTTCGCGGGGTACTCAAATTTCCGGCGCGTGCCGCAGATGGAACTCATGGCTGCGCGCCTGAAACTGCTGCCCGCGCTGGCACGGCGTCCGCTGGCCGCCTCTGTGGCGATGGTGGCGGGCAGGAGCGACCGCAACCGCAAGTTCGCTGAGCTGGCTGCAGCGAAAGAATCGTTTGTGCATCCCTACTTTCTCGTTCGTGAACTCTTTGCCGGCGCGGAGCAACGAGCATTGTTTCCTTCTGCTGAGTATGAAGCACCGAAGCGTAGCCTCGAGGCCGTCCTGCGTGCCTCCATTACGAGGACCTCGACTCTCGATCCGGTCAATCGCGTCTCATACCTGGAATCCCACTGGTACATGAGGAACACTTTGCTACGGGATTCCGATTTCATGAGCATGGCGCATGGACTGGAGTTGCGCGTCCCGTTTCTCGATCGGCCGTTGGTGGAAGCCTGTCTCCGTATCCCCGGAAAGAAAAAGTTTCAAGGTAATCTGCCGAAGAGCCTGCTGCTTGCGAGTCTCGGCGTGAAATTGCCCGCGGAAATTGTGAAGCGTCCCAAACGCGGGTTCACGTTTCCATTCGAGCGATGGCTGCGCGGAGAAATGAGGCCGGTGGTCGAAAACGCGCTGCTCAGTAACAACCCGGATCAAGCCTCGCTCAATCCCGGCGCCGTGCGCGGGGTCTGGAACCGTTTTCTGGAGGGGGAAACTTCCTGGTCGCGGCCTTGGTCGTTGTTCGTGCTAAAGCGCTGGTGCGAAGGGAATCTTTGAGTAGTTCAATCAGCCGGTTTGCGCGCCGAAATTAGGAGGAAAAGTCCCATTCTGCGACAGACCAGACGCACCATGGCTCGAGGATAAAGCGTCCAGATCAACCGGTAAAATCTTCCCTGGAAACGCACCGAAGGTTCGTTCAATAGCAGATCTCCCGGACTGAACTCCTGCCGGAACTCGATTTGCTCAAATCCTTCGAGAAGGCCGAGTGCCTCTCGCCGAGTGTAAGACTTGGTGCCAGGACTCTCCAGTTGCTCGTAAACCGTTTGCCGAAGCGATTTGCCACGCCACAACCCGTAGCGCAGCCAGAGCATGAGCCCCGTGAGCGACGCATGATGGTAAACCATGACCCGTAGTACTCCACCGGGCCTGAGGACGCGGCCCGCCTCGCGAATACATTGCAGAGTGTCGGGGCTGTGATGCATGACGCCATAGGAGTACACGATATCGAAAGTGCTATCAGGAAAGGGAAGATGTTCTGCATCGGAGACACGCAGATCCGGCGTGTAGCCAGCCAGTTCACAGCGCCGTATCGATCGATCGATCGAAGCTCTCGAGAGGTCTATGCCCACTGCGTGCGCTCCCGCCTTTAACCATTCCAGAAAGTCCGCCCCCATGCCCACACCGATCTCCAGCACGCGCTTCCCGCCAGAGTGAGCGAAGCCGGCGAAATCGTGGATATAGGGTTCGTGCCGGTAACGCGCCCGCGCCTGCGCTTCGAAGTCTTCGCGGTCGCCCAGATAGCGCGAACCGCACGGGTCGGCGTTCCAGAAATCCCGGACGTCGTTCTTCAGTACCGGAGAAGGAGAGGCTAGCCACATAATTCCGAACGCGATACTAGCACAGCGTTCCGCATGAAAAATCCCAGCGGGAGGAGATAAGATAGGAGGACCTTTTACCGGCCGTGACGGCGTGATCGAAGCGAAATCGGAAGCTGAGGTGTCGAACGCAATGGTGACATTGCCCGGGCTGCCCGTGTCGGTGATCGTTCCTGTTCGCAACGAAGCGCACAACCTGCCGCGTTGCTTGGAGTCGCTGAAGATGGTTGGCGAAGTGTATGTAATCGATTCCGGTAGCACGGATGGCACGGAGGCCATTGGGCGGTCGTATGGCGCAAAGGTCGTGCAGTTTCATTACGCTGGCGGCTGGCCCAAGAAGCGCCAGTGGGCGATGGATACGCTGCCGCTCGCCTATGACTGGATTTTGCTGCTCGACGCCGATGAGGCTCTGACACCGGAACTGTGCGAAGAAATCAGCCTGGCGATTCAGGACTCGCAAATCGCCGGCTATTACATTGCTCTCGAGATGTACTTTCTCGGACGTCGCCTGCGTCACAGCGGCGCGAGCTTCTGGAAGCTTTCGCTGTTTCGCAAACGGCTTGGGCGCTATGAATGTCGCTTGGAAGATCAGGACGCTAGCATGGCTGATATGGAAGTGCATGAGCATGTTACAGTCACCGGCGCAACGCGCAAGTTGAGAGAAGCAATCGTGCACCACAATGTCGAGTCCCTGGAGCGTTATATCCAGAAGCACAATGAGTATTCCAACTGGGAGGCCCACGTTTGGCTCGACGGGGGCCGGGGCAAAGGAGAAATTCCACCTGCGCTTTGGGGTACGCAGGCGCAGCGGCGGCGCTGGTTGCGCCGGCACTTTTTCATGATCCCTGGGTCGCCAGTCTTGTTCTTTCTTTACAAATATCTATTTCGACTGGGATTTCTGGATGGCCTCCCAGGCCTGATCTATTGTGTCTTCCAAGGCATCCAGTTCTTTCACATCAAAGCTAAGATCTACGAGCTCAGGACATCAAGGACGGCGGCCTAAGTCATGTGCGGCATCAGTGGACTCGCGAACTGGGGTGATGTGGAAACACTCGCCCGCATGACCCACCTGCAGACCCATCGCGGGCCCGACGACTCCGGGCTCTGGGAACGGCGTTTCCCCGATGGAGGCTACATCGGGCTGGGGAGCCGGCGGCTGGCGATTCTCGATCTTTCTCCCGATGGCCACATGCCGATGAGCAACGAAGACGGCACGGTGTGGATCACCTACAACGGAGAGGTCTACAACTTTGCGGATCTGCGTCGTGAACTTGAAGCCAAGGGCCACCAGTTTCGCTCACACACCGACACCGAAGTAGTAGTTCATCTTTATGAAGAGTACGGTGCGGATTGCTTAAACCGGCTGAACGGGATGTTCGCCTTCGCAATCTGCGACGTACGAGGCTCTTCACCGACGCTGTTTCTGGCTCGCGATCATTTTGGAATCAAACCGCTGTACTACTGTGAGCGAGACGGGCGGCTGGCGTTCGCGTCCGAAGTGAAAGCTTTACTTGAAGTGCCGGGAATCGAAGCCAGTATCAACCGGGAGGCACTCGATCAGTATCTGACATTTCTTTGGGTGCCCGATCCGGCGACGATGTTTGAAGGGATTCGCAAGCTTCCCGCCGGGCATTACGCGCTCTGGCAGGACTGCGCTCTGAAAATCAATCAGTACTGGGACCTGACGTTTCCTGGAGCGGAGCATCACTTCGAACGAAGGCATGACGAACTTGCGGAGGAGATCCGGGAGCGGTTCTGCTCTTCGGTTGAGCAACAGATGGTCAGCGATGTTCCGATCGGCGCCTTTCTTAGCGCCGGTCTGGATTCTTCGAGTATCGTGGCGGCGATGGCGCGGAAGCAGCCGGTACGTACATACACGATTACTTTTCCGGAGAAATACCGCGTGGGCGAGACCACGATCGATGATCCGGCTGTCCCGCAACGTCTCGCCCGCAAGCTGGGCTGCGAGCACCACGAAATTGTCGTCGAGCCGGATGTGGTCGGGCTGCTGCCGAATTTGACCTGGCACATGGACGAGCCGACCGCCGATCCGGCCATCATCACGGCGTATCTAGTGTGCCGCGATGCGCACAAACAAGCGACTGTTCTCCTGTCAGGCGTGGGCGGCGATGAATTGTTCGCCGGATATCGTAAACACGTCGCGCATGCGTGGGCTCAGGAGTATCAGCGGATTCCAGGTTTCGCGCGTTCCGCGGCCGAGAGGGCGTTGCTGGCACTGCCGGGTTTCCGCGGAACGAGCTTGAAGGGGAGTGTTCGGCTGGCAAAGAAAATGGCGCGCAGCGCGGCACTAACTCCAGCCGAGGCCTTCATCCGAAATTGTACATATTTTGACTCGCAACAAAGAGCGGCGTTGTACGCTTCAGAACCGCAGCCAGGGCGAAAGACGAATTCGGCTCATGGGCATCTGGCTGCGTTCGACAAAGTGCGGCACGCTGACTTTCTCAACCAGATGCTGTATCTCGATACCAAGATTTTCATGAGCACGCTGAACCTCACGTACAACGACAAGATGAGCATGGCGTCGTCGGTTGAGGTGCGCGTGCCGTTTTTGGATCGTGAACTGGCAGAGTTTGTTGCGTGGAATGTTCGTCCGGGATGGAAGTTGAAAGGGAAATGGCGACCGGTTACGAAGTACATTTTCCGCGAAGCCATGCGTAGTATGCTGCCGGAAGAGGTGTTACGACAGCCGAAAGCGGGTTTCGCGGCGCCCGTGGACTACTGGCTGGCGCATGACTTGCGTCCCATGGTGGACGATTTGCTGTCGGAGAGCCAGGTCCGCAAGCGTGGTTTGTTTCGTCCGCAAGAAGTGCGGCGCTATGTGGATGAGCACCGCCGGGGCGCGGAAGATTGGTCGATGCAGATCTGGCAACTGCTGACGCTGGAGATCTGGACGCAACTCTTTATCGACGGTGGAGCACGGTCGTTCGCTCAACGACCGATGGGCGCACCTCAATTGATCCCCGCATGAAAGCGGGCCTCTCGATCGAATGCAGGCGCAATGAACCGTGCTGAATCCAGTACCAGCCGAAACTTCATGACTACAAGAACCGTTCGGGTGCTGACCGAGGCCGCAGGTCTATTGCGTGCGCCGCAACGTGTTATTCCGCTGTTTTCCAAGCTTGCTTCCGATGAGCTGCGGACAACATTTGAACATCGGCACCTCTATTCGTACGCGGCCACAAGCATTCCTAGCGAGGACGCTCTGCGCTCAGTGGTTGGATGGATGCTCGATGCACAACGTCCTGACGGTGGCGTTGCAGCGTATTACAGTTTGCTTACTGGATATTCCCAGTCGTATCCCGAGGTGACCGGCTACATCATTCCAACGCTGTACGATTTTGAACGCCTGACTGGCGACCCAGCCGTGCGCCACGCATCTTATCTTGCTACCGACTGGTTGCTTTCGCTGCAAATGCCATCGGGCGCCTTTCCCGGTGGACTCCGCAGTCTCGCCAGCGACGCCCAGCCTTCGGTGTTCAATACCGGCCAGATTTTGCAGGGACTGGTTCGCGCCTACGTCGAGACCGGAAACTCGGAGACACTGAAACGCGCCGGGGCTGCCGGCGATTGGTTGGCCGCGATCCAGCAGGCGGATGGCTCCTGGACCGGACTCGCTGTCTATCAGGGAACCGCGCACACTTACTACAGTATGGTTTCGTGGGCCCTGGCGCAGCTGGCCGCCGAATCCAAGGATCCCCGTCACGCGGCGGCAGCAGACAAAAACATCGACTGGGTGCTGGCACACGTCCAGCCCAGCGGCTGGATTGACGGTATTAACCTGCTCGGACATCCTGCTTACCTGCACTTCATCGCCTACGTGATCCAGGGGATGCTCGAGTGCGGGATCCTGGTCAGGCGCGACGATGCGATCCAGGCTGCCGCGAAGTCCGCGTGGGTTTTACTGCGCAAGTTTGAGACTCACAAGCGATTGTTGGGGACATACCAGCCGGACTTCAAAGGCGACCGGCGGTTTTCATGTCTCACCGGGAACGCGCAAATGTCATGCATCTGGCTGCGTTTGTTCGAGGTGACCGGCGATCTGCGCTATCTCAACGCGGCTCTCAAGATCAACGAGATGCTGAAGGAGGTGCTGCCCTTGAAGGGCCGTCACGGAGTGCGGGGCGGGGTAGCCGGATCGTATCCTGTTTGGGGCGCGTACCAACCCATGCGTTACATCAGCTGGGGATGCAAGTTCCTGGCCGACGCGCTCATGCTGGAGCAGCGTCTTACGCATCAAGCCGAGACAAAGGTCGAGGCGTCAGAATGCGCGTAGCGATCCTCTGTTCTAGTCCGTACAGCGAGACCGGTTGTGCTGTCGCGGCTCGCCTGGCGCAAGTTGGATACGCTCCGGTTGGAGCGCTGACACTGCCTTCCTGGGACCGCGGCACGCTGTTGCGCAAGGTTGCGCAGTGGGGCCTGCGCGCTTCGCTCCACTATGCCGTTGCCAAACTCGCACCGGGCAAGGCCACGAATCGGAGGCAGGTGCTGAACCCCTATCTCGAGAGGTCACTTCGGCATGGTGACGGTCTATTCCGGAGCTTGCGAGACGTAGCTCGTGCCTATGGGTTTCCGGTCGTGAGGTATGGCGATCAGAATTCACCACGCGCCCTATCACAACTGAAGAAGTGGTCCCCCGATCTCGCGATCTTCACGGGCGGAAACATCCTGCGAGACGAGGTGTTGAAAATTCCGCGCCTTGGCGTTTTGAATTCACATCTCGCCCTGCTGCCCGAAATCCGTGGCATGAGCAGCCCGGAGTGGTCGTTGTTCTGTGGAGTTCCTCTGGGCATCACGATCCACTTCATGGACAGCGGGATTGATACCGGCCCCATCCTCGTGCGTCGCGAATTTACCGGCGCCGACGACTGCGACTCGCTGACCGACTTGCGGAACCGAATGATCGCTGAGGGGATCGAGTTACTCGCAGAGGCCGTGGCCGGCCTTGACCGCGGCGCAATCTCGGCTGCCCCGCAGGCCGAGCGGGAACAGGACCGGCAATTCTTTGTGATGCATGAGCGGTTGAAGGCGGTGGCCACGCGACGGCTGAAGAACGGCCGGTTGAGTCCCGCAGCTGGCAGGTGCGATGGGTAAGCTGGGCACGCTATTGCAGATCGGCCGGACATTCGGGATGCGCGACGGCCTCTTGCGTCTGGAATATGAACTCGTGCGTGGCAGCGGGCTGATGTCGCGCCGCATGCAATCGGTTCAAGGTTGGGAGCGCTGGGACCTGAAACACATCGGTCCTAAAACCTCACCTGAAGATCTTCTCGGCATTCGTCGCCGGGGCGGCCGCCCTTTTTTCTTCTCGGATTCTCGTAGTCTGGCACCTGAACTCAAGAAAACTCTCGGCGCCCAAGGAGAAGAGTCAGTCATTGCCGAAGCGGACAGAATTCTCGAAGGCAATCTGCCGTTCTTTGGACGGCTGTCATTCGACTGCGGTTTTCCTCCCAAATGGTTTCAAAACCCGGCCACGAGCCAGCACGTCTCGCCCAACCGTTCGTGGACAGAGATGAGATTTGCTTCTGACGACTACGGCGATCTCAAGTTCATTCTGGAGTCGTCCAGATTCCTCTTTCTCTACCCGCTGGCCCGAGCCTATGCCATCAGCGGTGACGAGAGGTTTCCGTTAGCCTTCTGGAGTGCAATCGAGGACTGGGCCGGCAACAGTCCGCCCATGTCGGGACCGCTCTGGATCTGTGGACAGGAATCCTCGCTGCGGATTCTGGCATGGTCCTTCGCCCTCTACTCCTTCCTCCATTCGCCCGCTACGACGCCGCAACGGGCAGCGCTGCTGCTGTCGATGATTGCCGCGCATGCCTGGCGCACTATGCAGACCGTGGGCTATGCGCGATCGCAGCGCAGTAATCATCTATTCAGCGAAGCCGTCGGCTTATGGACTGCAGGAACTCTCTATCCCGAACTGACGGACGCGGCCGCTTGGCAGAAACAAGGTGCGGGGCTCCTGCGGGAAGCAGTGATGGACCAAATCACGCCGGAAGGTGCTTCTCTTCAGGATTCATTCAACTATCAGCGGATGGTTCTTCATCTGCTGCTCTGGACTCTTCACCTCGCGGAAGTTAATAAGATCCAGTTCGACCCCGAGATCCGCACGCGGACAGCAGCAGCCTACGAGTTCATCCGTGAGTTTGTCGACTCCGAGTCCGGACGCGCGCCCAATCATGGCTCAAATGATGGCAGCCACATATTTCCGTTGGCCGCATGCGACTACAGCGACTTTCGTCCGCTGCTGCGGTTAGGAAGCTGTGTTCTTGATCGTCCTAGCGCGTTTCGACCTGGACCTTGGGACGAAGCCGCACTTTGGTTATGCGGCAAGTCCGCGAAATCGGCAGAGCGCGAACCTGCCTACACGGTTACTTCCGCTCCGGGCTATCACCGCGTGGGCAACGAGAACTCGTGGGCCCTGGTGCGAGCGGGGCGCTACACGCGACGTCCTTTTCAAGCCGATCAACTGCACGTCGACTTGTGGTATCGCGGACTCAATCTGGCACGCGACGCCGGGACGTATCTCTATAATGGCGAGCCGCCGTGGAACAACGGCCTTGCGGGCACGGCTGTTCATAACACGGTGATGGTTGATCGGCGGGATCAGATGCGGCGCGCCGGCCGTTTCCTCTGGCTGGATTGGGCCCAGGCGTCAGGCAGATCGTTCTCCACGCGTCTCTCCAAAACGAGCACCGATTCCCCGGATTGTTTTGAGGGCGAGCATAATGGCTATCGGCGCCTCGGAGTGACACATCGGCGAATGGTCGAGTGCGTCACTGAAGACGCCTGGGTCATCGTGGATGATCTTCTAGGGACGGGTGAGCACGAGTTACGGTTGCACTGGCTGCTGCCGGACCTGCCGTTCGAGGTCAGCGCCACTTCGCCATTTTGCGCAGTCCTTTCAGCGGAGAAGGTGCGCTTTCGCTGGAGCGTCTTTTCCGGCTCTCCGGGAAGTGCCGCGGTGATCCGCGGCGGGGAGAGTTTGACAGGAGACGGAGATCACGAGTTGCTGGGCTGGGAATCGCCCACCTATGGCGAGCGCTGTCCGGCGATTTCTCTCCTCTACCGTGTGGAAGCACCCTTGCCGGTTCGAATTGTCAGCGCGATTCTGGCCGGCGAAGCGCTTCAGCTTCACCAGGACGATCACCAACTAGTCCTGTCGTGCGACAATTCGCAAATTTATCAACTCAGCCTGGCGCCCGTGCAAACCGTGGGAGCCGGCGGTTAGGCATCGTACAATTGCCGATGTTGTATGGTTTGAGCGGCTGGGCGACGTCCTTTGTGACACGATATGAAGCAGCTTCTCCAACAGGTCAGCGGCGGCGAGATCGAAGTGGTCGACGTTCCCGCCCCGAAACTGCTGCCGGGTTGCGTATTGGTCCGCACTGCCGCCTCTTTGGTTTCGGTCGGGACCGAGCGAGCCTCATCCGAGTTTGCCCGGAAGAACCTGCTCCAAAAGGCCAGGATGCGTCCGGACTTGGTACGCGAAGTCTGGAACAAGGTCCGTCGGGATGGTTTGGCGGCGACTCTGGCCGCGGTCCGCAGCCGGATGGATCAGCCGAGCGCCCCCGGTTATAGCAGCGCCGGAACCGTGGTCGCGGTGGGAGAGGGGGTCACTGACATCCGTCCCGGGGACAGGGTCGCCTGCGCCGGTGCTGGCCATGCCGTGCACGCCGAGTTCGCTTGCATCCCACGCCTGCTGCTGGCGCGGATTCCTCCCGACGCAGAGGTGAGCTTCGATCACGCCGCTGCAACTACGGTCGGGGCAGTGGCCTTGCATGGAGTTCGCACCGCCGATGTCGAGTTGGGCGACATAGTCGGTGTGATTGGACTTGGCCTGCTCGGACAACTCACAGTCCAGATTCTTAAAGCGGCAGGTTGCCGGGTCGTGGGAATGGACATCGACCGCGGACGGGTTGAGCTTGCGCTGCGTTTGGGTGCTGATGCTGGCAGCGACTCCTCCATCGCGTTCTTCGACGCGTGTATGCAACAGTCGGCTGGACGGGGCATGGACGCCGTGCTGATTAGCGCGCAGACGACCAGCAGCGATCCCGTTAATCTAGCTGCGGAAGTGGCCCGGGACCGCGCGGTCATTGTCGCGGTTGGCATCGTGGGCATGGCCCTCGAGCGCAAGCCCTTTTACGAGAAGGAACTGGACTTTCGCGTTTCCCGCTCTTATGGGCCCGGCCGTTATGACGCAGCCTACGAACAGAAAGGCGTGGACTATCCCATTGGCTATGTGCGCTGGACTGAGACACGCAACATGGAGGCGTTTGTAAAACTGCTCGCCGACGGCAAAGTAGATGTGGGCGCTTTGATCACGCACAGATTTTCGATTGATCAGGCGCAGTCGGCATACGACCTCATCGAGGGGAAGTCTCAGCAACCGTTTCTCGGAGTCCTGATCACTTACTCGGAGCTTGCCGAGGAAACGCGGCGCGTCAACCTGCCCGGAAAGGCCGGAGCAACCGCGGTTGCCGGTACGAAATCGGTCGCCATCGGACTGCTGGGGGCGGGCAATTTCGCCACCAGTACGATGCTGCCGGCAATAAAACGAGTTGGTGGTGTGACCCTGGCCGGTGTGTGCGCTGCCAACGGCTCCCATTCCAATCACACCGCGAAGAAGTTCGGATTTAGCTACAGCGCCACCGATGAAGAGAGCCTCATCAGCGATCCGGGGATCAACACCGTGGTCGTTGCCACGCGTCATCATTTGCATGCGAGACAGGTGCTGGCAGCACTGAAGGCCGGTAAGCACGTCTTCTGCGAAAAGCCGTTGTGCCTGAATGAAGATGAGTTGCGTGACATCGTGCGGGCCGTCGTGCGAGCCGGCGAGGACCAGTCATCGGTGGGCAAGCCGCTGCTCATGGTCGGTTTCAATCGGAGGTTCGCTCCTCTTGCGCTTCGGCTTAAGATTTTCCTTCGCGGGATTCAGGAGCCACTGGCGGTGCATTATCGCGTGAACGCCGGTTTCATTCCCCCCGATCACTGGCTGAATGATCCGGAACAAGGTGGGGGACGAGTCATCGGGGAAGTATGTCATTTCGTGGACTTCCTGACGTTTCTGGTGGGCGCCACGCCGATTGAGGTGCAAGCCCACAGCCTTGCCAATCCGGGCAAGTACAGCAACGATAATGTGGTCTGCTCGCTTCGCTTCGCGGAGGGGTCGCAGGGTACGATCAGTTATTTAGCCAATGGGGACAAATCGTATTCGAAAGAACGGGTCGAAGTCTTCGGTGGTGGCGCGGTGGCTGCGCTTGAGGATTTTCGCCGGCTGGATCTTGTTCGTGGGAGTCAGAAGCAAGTATTTCGTTCGTTCTTGCGTCAGGACAAAGGGCATCGCGGTGAATGGGAAGCTTTCGTCGGGGTGCTGCGCAATGGTGGTGATTCTCCCATCCCTTTCGCTGAGATTGTGACCACGATGATGGCCACATTTGCCTTGGAGAAGTCGCGTTCTTCAGGTCAGCCAATTTCGGTCGGAGAACTTCAGAGTCATCGCTTCGAGGAATAGACGCTGTAGTCCTCAGCGCGCTTGTCAGGGATTTCTGTCCAGAGCCCCGTGAAGATTCTCTACGTTTCACAATATTTCCCTCCGGAGATGGGAGCGCCCGCGGCACGCGCGGACGAGTTGGCTCGCCATTGGGTCCGGATGGGACACGATGTAACCGTGCTCACGGGGTTTCCCAACCATCCGACGGGCGTGGTTCCGGTGGAGTGGCGGTCCCGGTTGCGTGGCCTTCTCTACAAAGAAACCGTGGACGGAGTGCGCGTCGTGCGAACCTGGCTCTGGCCGCTGCCTAACAGGAAAGCTCATGAGCGGATCCGCAACTACGCTTCGTTCTGGGTGTCGGCCTCGGTCAGCGGGTTGGGTCTGCAAAAGCCGGACGTTGTCATTGGCACGTCGCCGCAATTGCTGGTCGCTCTTTCGGGATGGTGGCTGGCATGGTGGAAGCGCGTTCCGTTTGTCTTTGAAGTGCGCGACCTGTGGCCCGAGTCGCTGGCCGCGGTCGGAGCTGGTAGCGAAGGGAGTGCGCTGCATCGTACCCTCGGCGCGATTGCGGGCTTCCTCTATCGCCGCAGCGATCACATCGTGGTCGTGACGCCGGGCTTCAAAGATCACCTGATTCAGCATTGGAACATTCCCGCGCAGAAAATCTCCATCGTTGAGAACGGAGTGGAGACCGGTCTTTTCCGTCCGTGTCCGCCGGTGAAAGCGCCCGGAACCGAAGACCGGTTCTTGATTTGCTACATCGGCACCATGGGCATGGCGCATGGCCTCGAAACCCTGATCGCCGCCGCCGAGCAACTGCAACGGACTCTGCCCAAGGCCATGTTCCTGCTGATCGGTGAAGGGGCCGAAAAAGAACGGATCGAGGAACTGGCTACTGCGCCTCGGCTGAGCAACATCCGCTTTCTTGGCCAGCAGCCGCGGGAGCGCATACCGGGCTACATCGCGGGCGTAGATGTGTGTCTGGTGATGCTGAAGAAGACCGAGCTGTTCAAGACCGTGATTCCTACCAAGCTTCTGGAATACATGTCATGCGAGCAGCCGGTGATTGTGGCCGTTGACGGACAAGCTCGCAAGATCGTGGAGGAGGCCGCCGCCGGGATTTTCGTCGAACCCGAGGACAGTTCTGCACTCGCTGACGCGGTTCACGTCCTGGCGGCCGATCCAGAGCGAAGACGCCGCATGGGCATCAGCGGCCGCG
>JBKPCG010000020.1:0-8041 GCA_046727255.1 Acidobacteriota bacterium
AACGATTACGAGCGGGCCTTGGTTGGTATGGCAGAACCTTCAACGAGAGCGAAATGGCGCGCTCTTCGGAGTGCACGGGTTAGTGCGCTCAAAAAGTACTTGACGGGAACGACATTGTCAGAGATGGGGATTTTTCGCCAAACACCGTAAGCTTCCGAGTTGCCGACAATCGTTATCTTTTAGTTTGTGAGCCAAGGGAAAGCTAAGCTTAGCTCGCAGCGGGACGGCCACTGCGCCTGTTATAGGTCCGAATTTCACCTTGGCGGTTTGCCCTAGCGTTGTCGGGAACGTAGAACTCTATCACGCGGCCTTGGAAAACATTTCTCAACTGGTGTTTTTGCTCGCTGGCGTCATTTGCTTCCCGCTTTTTAAGACGCTTGATAAGCCGACAAACGCCCGCACTTGCCATCAGCGCTGCCACAAACATCCCAACGCACGCCACGCCGATCACAATAGTCGCGATCATCAGCACATCATCGACCGCGTGCGAGAATGTATCCATACGTGTTCTCGACGGTGTTACCGGCACAACCCTCGTTGACCCCGGCACTTGTGTCTGCGCCGGGAAAATGCATTTGCTCAATAATGAGCAGGCGATGAGACACTTGGGAACTGTCAGAATTACTCGTTTTCGGACAGCGGCGTGCGGCGGGATAGATGCTTGTTGATGAAAAGAGGCGTTTACACCAACTACTGCAAGCTAAATCCCCCGCCTCTGCAAGCTAAACCCCCCGCCTCCCGTTTGGATCACTGCTTTAGTGTCGAACCTGAGCCGCGGTTGTCGGAGGGAATGCTCCAGTTCGGCAGGATTTGTGCGATGGAATGTGCAATCAAAGCAGGTCTTCGTCGGCGCTCCTCCCGGAGTGTGAACATGACGGCAAGGAGAAATCCGGCTAACGCTCCGAGGAATCCTTCCGTAATTGAGAGGCTGTTGAAAGTTCGCAGGCCCTGGCCAGTCAGGAGAAATCCGGTGTACGCCGTAGCTACAGGCCAGAAAATTGCGCGAACTTTCATGCGCCCTACACCTCGGTGGGATTTCTAATATTGTCGCAAAATGACTCGTGCCGGTTGGTGCAGAAATAAAAAATGGGACCGCCTCCTCTTAAAGATCGGCCCCATCTAAGTTTTGTTGTCCTCATCTTGGCTTGAAGCTCTTTGGCTTGCAGCCCAGGTTGCGGGCATTACAGCAACGAGCGATCTCAGCGGAAACTGTCAAAACTGACAGGATCGAATCGAATTATGCGGCCACGCCGGTGGGGTTCTGAGTGTAATCGGGATTTTTCGCCAGCAACGAGGGGACGCTGGATATCCGCCGCTCAGACGCCCGCCTGTCAGTACATAGTCCAACCGCGTGATCCCGAACGCAGGCCTTCAATCACCGATCTGGCAGCTCATAATCGTTCCGCTTTGCGTGCTCTTCGGAGAGGTACTGCACGAACTCCCAATCGTTGCCCTCAGGATCGTAAAAATACGCACGCTTTCGGGATGGATGCACGTTTGGAACTGTGGAATCGCGGTATCCGGCTGCCGTCATCCTTTTTCGCAGCGCCTCGACATCATCGACCTCGTAAGCGAGATGATTCACGCCGGGTACGCCCTGATAAGGCGTCCAGCGTTTTTGCGGTTCGACTCTCGATTGACCAAGCGCGATGTAGGTTTCGTCAGTACCTACATGTACCCAACGGGAACCGTCGTTGCTAGCCCTTCGCCTCGAACGTGGAATTCAGGAAAGGCTGTTTCCAAGAACCGGATCATCGCATCCAAGTCGCGGACGCAAATGTTCGCATGTTCAAGCCGAGTTGCCATCGCATACCTCCGCCCGGCCTATGATCGACGGTCGTTGCGAATGCCCGCTACGGGTCGGCCAGACGGTTCTCTGATGCACGCAGTACATGTTTCGAACCAAGAAATCAGATGGACGCTCAACACTGCATTAGTGCCCGAACCGGCAGGGCATCGACTGGTCAGGCGATTACACTCAGAACCGGCAATGAGTGCAATCGCGATTTTTCACCAATTGCCACTGGTTCCCGCGCGATAGTGCAGAAAGGAAAGAGTTTTGAATGGATCTTCCGCGCGCTCTCTGTCAATTCGATGGTGACACGAATCGCTATACCAGGACGAGTGGAACTCGCCACGGTCGAGCGTTAACATGATCGAATGAATCGCTTCCGGATTCTGGATTCAGCAGCAATCGTGTTCGTCCTGTGCCTAGCTCTCTGCGGGAGCACGTCAGCCATTCCGTCAGCTGTCGACAGGGACACTTGGCAGCGCCCCGACGAGGTCATGGATGCAATGGAAGCACGCCAGGGGAACACAGTTGCAGATGTCGGAGCAGGAGAGGGATGGTTCACCCACAAACTGGCGCTACGCGTCGGCGCCATAGGAACAGTGTTCGCGGTAGATGTGCAACCTGCCATGGTAGAGGACATTCGGTATTGGTCGGTCGAGGAGCATCTTCGTCAAGTGATCCCGGTACTTGGTGCTGAGAATGATCCTCATTTACCCCAATGGGCAGGTGGATGCAATTCTCGTCGTGAACTCATACCACGAAATGCGAGCTTACACCGCGATGCTCCGCAGTTTTCACCAAGCACTCAAGTCCGGCGGCAGGTTGGTCATCATTGAACCCGAAGCAAAACCAGGTCGACCGCGGGCCGAGTACCAAAAGGAACACGTTATCCCACCGGAGCTAGTCATGGAAGATGCGGCGCGGAATGGTTTCCGATTCGTCGGCCGGCATGCGGACGTAGTAACACCTGATCAGCACCATTGGCCGTTCCTGGTTTTTGAGAAGGCGCGCCGAAAAGGTGTTCACTAGCGACGGCGCGTGGGGTTTCAACAAGCAATACGGAGAGAAATCGGGGCGCAGAAGTCTATCCTGATGCCAGGCCGACCGGCGGATGTTGATGAGGAAAGGACTTCGTCCGAGCTATTTCGAGAAAACGCTAGCATCCCATAGTGGCAAGAAGCGCGGCAACCGACGGTCACCGCGCACTTCTCCGTCGGAGGCGGGACCCGCCGTCTTACGTATGCGTGTCAAGATTTCTTCGGCGGTGGGGAGATCTGATAACGTTTGGCTGACATGCCGCCATCGTTCGCGGCCATCAACATCCACGAGTAGAGTGGTGTCCAGCGCGATGTCCTGTCCGTTCATACCGGCCCCGCGATGCAGTAGACCGTAGGAGGTAATCACCTGCGCAACTGGGTCGCTCAAGATGGTGAACCGGCGGTTTACAACTTTGTCCCAGATTTGGTGCGCGTGTTCGCGGTCGTCAACGCTAATGGCTATAAGTCGGGTGTTGAGAGAGTCGAACTCTTTCGTATGCCGCGCGAACTCGCGCAGTTGGCCCGTGCAGTAAGGTCACCAGTACCCCCGATAGAAGATCAGGAGCACGCGTCTGCCACGCATTGGCGCAAGACGAACGGTTTTGCCGTGCTCGTCCTGGAGCGTAAAGTTTGGCGCCGGCTTGCCCACAGCGGATGCGATTTGGGGCCCAGGCAGGACCTGCTGCGCGACGGCAAGAATTGAGAAGAGCAGAAATTCAATAATAATTCCAGTTCGCGCAACTCCGAGCATATCGCAGGATTGTACCGTAATTTAATGGGAGCGAACTGGATTCTCGCCCGAGGTCCGTCTACTAACCGAGTTGCCAGACCTAATATTTTCCCGTAAAGTCCACTCTGAGCGCACTGCCGTGATTGGCTCATCGGTTTCGCATTACCGAGTGGTCGAAAAGTTGGGTGGCGGCGGGATGGGCGTGGTGTACAAGGCCCAAGACACCACGCTGGGCCGTTTTGTTGCTCTGAAATTCCTTCCTGAGGATTTGGCCCACGACCGCTCCGCACTCGAACGTTTCCGGCGTGAAGCAAAGGCCGCCTCCGCACTCAATCATGCGAACATCTGCACGATTTACGACATCGGCGAAGAGAATGGCCGCGCCTTCATTGTCATGGAGTTCCTGGACGGCATGACGCTGAAGCACCGAATCGGGAGTAAGGCACTCCCACTTGAGCAGGTGTTGCACTTAGGAACTGAGATTGCCGATGCTCTCGATGCGGCACATGCCGAAGGCATCATTCACCGTGACATCAAACCAGCGAATATTTTCGTAACGAAACGCGGCCATGCCAAGCTTCTCGATTTTGGTCTGGCCCAGCTGGCCCCGGCCGCCGAAGGTGTCAGCGCTTCGGTGATGCTCACGATCACAGCGCAACAAGAGCTGACGAGGCCCGGCACGACGATAGGCACTGTCGGTTACATGTCTCCCGAACAGGCGCGAGGCGAAGAACTTGATGTTCGTACAGATTTGTTCTCGTTCGGCGCAGTCTTCTACGAAATGGCAACCGGCCGGATTGCGTTTCCCGGCAACACCGCTGCAATCATTCACGACGCGATTCTGAACCGGGCACCCGTTCCCGTATCAAGCCTGAACCCTGGACTGCCACCAAAGTTTGAAGAAATTATCAGCAAAGCGCTGGAGAAAGACCGCGAGCTGCGCTACCAGAATGCGAGCGATGTGCGTGCGGACTTACAGCGGTTGCATAGAGATATAGAGTTGACCGAGCTGCGTCGTGCAGATACGTCCGCCACCAGCCGCGCCGTCGCGCCGACAATGCGCGGTAAGCGAGCGGCTGTCATCGCCGCAATTGCCATCTTGGCGAGCGCGGCTGGAATTGTCTTGTGGCGGATGTCCATACCGGCGCTTCCCGGAGCGCGTATGCTGATGCAACGCAGCATCACCGCGAATCCCCCCGAAAATCCTGTGTATGCGGCTGCCATTTCCCCCGATGGCAGATCCTTGGCCTATGCGGACTTCACCGGTGTTTTTGTTCGCCTGCTTGAGACCGGAGAGACGCATTCTCTTCCCTTACCGCAAAGCTTTTGCTTCCGGTGAGCGAGCCTTTCCTGGTTCCGGGACGGAACCAAATTAGCTGCGGTCGGACCGGGAGAATCGAGTGAAACTACGGGCATCTGGGCCATCTCGATACTTGGGAGTCTCCCGCGCAAGCTACGCGAGGATGCAGGACGGGCATCCGTATCGCCGGATGGCTCACACATCGCTTATATCAAGGGCAGGTCAGAATCTGAGATTTGGCTCATGGATGGCAATGGTGAGAATCCGAGGAAACTGCTCCAGGGTGCACATGGAGACCGTTTTTTACAAGTGCAGTGGTCACCCGCCGGAGATCGGATCGCCACCCTGAAGTCGCGATCAGAAGGCGATAAGCCAGTTGAGATAATCGAGACGGTACCGCAACAAGGAGGAGCTGGAAGTACGATCCTTTCCGCGGCGGGGGTGCGCAGCTTCTGTTGGTCCTCCGACGGGCGAATCATCTATTCGATAGAAGAACCGCCGCCGAACGGCAGGGACACGAACTTGTGGGAACTCCGCGTGGACTCATCAGCTACGAAGGCGATTGGGAGCCCTCGGCGGATCACGAGCTGGGCAGGGCTGTCGCTGTCGGATCTAAGCCTCAGCGCAGACGGCAGGCATCTCGTATTAGTGAACGCTGGAAATCGGAGTGACCTATACGTGGCGGCACTCGATGGCCGAGGTGGCATGGCACCCCCGCGGCAAATGACGCTTGAGGGAAGAAACAACATACCGTCGGCTTGGACACCAGATGGCCAAACGCTCTTTTTCTACTCCGACCGCAACGGAATCTGGAACATTTTTCGGCAGAGCTTGTACGAGCGAAATGCCCGAGACTTCGTTGTGGGTCCCGGCGAGCAGACCGAGCCTCGACTCAGTCCAGACGCTTCGTGGGTTTTGTATTGGGATCATGTCGAGAAAGGAGGTCAAACGTCGGCCCCTATGCGCCTGCTGCGGGTACCGATTTCGGGCGGAGTCCCTGAGCCAGTCGTCGAAGCAAGTCGTGGGGCGATGGTTCGATGTGCCCGTGGGCGCCCGATGTGCGTCCTTAGTGAGTTTGACAAAGCAACCGGCAGATTAATATTCAGTGCGGTGGACCCCGTTCGAGGCAGAGAAAGCGAACTGGTGAGGCTTGAGGGCCATTCGGCCGGATCGCCAGCCTGGGATCTGTCCCCCGATGGCTCGACCGCAGCCATCGTCGATCTTGATGAAGATCAAGATAGTATTCGCGTGGTTCAGCTGAGTAATGGATCTTCGCGCTCGTTAGCCTTAGGCGCTTCGAAGCACCTCTCGGAAATAAGTTGGTCCGCGGATGGGAAGGACTGGTTCGTTACAAGCTCGTCGATACATGCGGCGACAATCCTTCGTGTAAGCTTGAACGGCGAAGTCTCTGAATTGTGGACAACCAGTTCAATTCTGGGGGTGCCGTTAGCTTCACCGGATGGCAAAAATCTCGCCTTTACGATTTCAACATTCAATAGCAACGCCTGGGTGGTCGAGAACTTCTGACTTTTAGAAGAAGATTGGGTATAGCGAAGGCCAATGGTATTCCTTTAGACAGGCAGCGATCCTCTTGTTATGTACGTCCAGACCGCAGCAGTTACGATGGGCGCTCATGGCGCCTCTCCTTTACCGCTGGCGAAGACGCCTGCACTCAAAGATTCTCCCTAACGAACTCTCCCGATGGAGGTGTCACTTCGTGGTTCCTACGGCGTCCAGCTCCAACCTGTTAAACGGGCTCCCTTATCCGCACCATTGCGATATTCCGGGCTTGCTCGCCAGCGGCAGGTCCATTGTCCCGCAGCTCGCGACTATTTTCATGCTTCGTTGTGACCGGATTCCGGTCATGCGGACCTGTTAATAACAATTACGACCATTACTGCACGGGGTTCGCTTAGAATACGCACGCATGTGGTACATTCTTGAGTCGAATCCGATTGACGCTCCTCTGTTCTGCCGGCCCGGCCCCGGAAGGTCATCGCGTCGTGTCGACGTCAACAATCCAAGCGAAAGGAGGGCCACATGGTTCACGACCCTCCAGACTCGCTCGACTCACTGCCTTCGGGCTTCCCCGCTGTTAACGGTGTCTTCACTTGGGTCGCCATCTGGGCTACTGTTGAGGATGAAATACCCCTTGCCTTCACCGAAGATGACCGACGTGTGGATGCTACCACCCCACTCGTCCGTCACTATGCAGTCCGGGCTCACCGAGTACGTCCCAGTAAATTCGATCGGCCCGAAGGGGTTGCCGGGTGTTCTTCCGAAGAATGTTGCCTTAAGGCCGCCCTCTCCATCGAAGGTGAAGCGGGCGACTGCGGCGAACCGTTCTCCGGTAGCATGGAAAGCGTAACTACCGCGCAGTGTGGCGTTCGAGCACTTTTCCCTATGCTCTGCCTGCATTCCGATGGCAAGGCTCAGCACAGCTAGCGTCAGCCATAAAACTAGGTTTCTGTGGGACATGTTCCTCTCCTCCTGATTGGGTGGTAGATAATGCCTGGGGCAGGCACCGCGCTCGGACAGAATCTATCCGTGAGGAGTGGGCCAAACTTGATGGACGCGCTGATTACGGACTTTCTGAGCAAAGTCCGCGTTGGAAGCCCCAGGCTGAGCAGGCGCATTTTTCCACTCCCGGAGACTTGTGTCAAGGATGATCCGGGGTAGTTGGCGTAACAGTGCGCCGTGAAAGGCGCTGGACTTCAGCGGGTGCAACTCCCGCCCGGGAACTGGTTCGCTCCACCCGGTAACAATCGAAGCGGCGGTGGAGGCAACAAAGCCGCCGGAGCCTCCGGTGTAGAGGGTCGCTAGGCGACTCGGTGAGCGTGCAGGCCATAACATGAGTGAACGCTGAGCAGGCCCCGAAAAAACAATTGCAGGAGCCGACCTGACTGTTACACAGGGAAGGCCGCCGTCGATGGAGATAGACGAGCGAACACGCTCCATGGAACCTGCCGGGGTAATGGCGATGGCAGGTACGCATAGGAGACCAGACGCAACACGGGAAGCCCCAGCGGTGATCGCGGTCGGGATCAACCGGCAACTCGCGAGAGACAGGCCGGGCCTGTGGGGTGGCGGAGAGGCTCGTAGTGTGCGCTGAGCAGCGCGTTGTTCGGGAGGGTTGAAGTCCCTCTGGCGCTCGAATGAGGGGCGCCATATCCAAAGACGGC
>JBKPCG010000021.1:0-70159 GCA_046727255.1 Acidobacteriota bacterium
GCAGAAGCATCTGGCGGCGATCAATGGAAACCAATCGAGGCGGAGCAGTAAAAGGGCTCTTCACACTTGCAGTGTAAGTCCCTTAGCAAATTTTGCAATTAGTTAGCGGAATTCTTGCCAATTTCTTCACACGTTCCCGACGGGATGTTCCTTTTCTGTTTTACGGGGCCGGGCGGCCGGGTGCCTGCGGCTCGTACCAATGGTTAGTGAGCAGGACACTATCGCCCTCCCACGACCTGTGCCAGATCAATCTCTAATTGCGGTCCGCCCGTTCCTTTCATAACATTCCGGCGTGGGCCAACAAGACAATCTCGAGCAGGCTGCTCTGATTCTCGCTAAATACTTGTAGGTGGGGCAATCGTCCAGCATTTCGCTGATCCGCCCTGGACTAAGTTCACGTCGCCCGAGGGGTCCTTCGCGGTATTGATGCCCAGGAAGCCGAAGGCGGAGACGCGATCAACCGCACTCAACGGCATGAAATTGGAGACAATTTCTTTCTCCGCTTCGAGCCGAACAGACGCGTTTTTTGGCGTCGCCTCCATCGATGCTCCGACATCTCTGGCGGCGGCAGCCGAGAAGGCGCTCGATGACCAGGTCCAAAACTTGATCCATGGTGATGAAAACCGACTGCTTTCCGCCGAGAAACTGACCCTGAAGGGCTACCCAGGGCGCTGGTACAAAGCCATCGTTGAAGGCGGCTCACAAGCGGATGAAAAGCTCTACCTGATCAAGCGCCGCCTCTACGTCTGCTGGTTGTTCACGATAAGGTGGAGACGAGGACGACGTCAAGAAATTCTTTGACTCCTTCACATTCGAACCCAAAGAATGATCCATCGGGCTCCAAGCCTCGGGACAAAACCTTCCCGCAGGCGTATATTCGGGTCGCATTTCGACGACAACTTACAAAGGAGAATAAGGATGCGCAAACGCGAACGATTGCTCGTTGCATTCTGCCTGCTGGTGTTTGGTTCGGCAGCGATGGCTCAGAAGGTTGATACCAAGTGGCATTGCGCGGTCCCGACCGCGAACCACACATTAGCCGTGGGCGACGAACCGGATCACAGCTATGTACTCGGCCAGGGTGGCTGCACCGCGACCGCCAGCGACACCGGCGAAAAATCCGGCGCCTATACGGAATTCCAGGAGCTCTGGAAAGCGTCGTTCACAAACCACGGCCGCTTCAACGTGACCATGGACAACGGCGATATGGCGTACTACACCTATGAAGGGTCAGGCCCGACTGACATCACCAAACCTGCCACCAACACGTGGAAGATCCTGAGCGGTACCGGAAAGCACAAGGGCATGAAAGGTTCGGGCAGCTGCTCGGGAACGCGTCATGAGGACGGCTCTTCCGACTGGGCATGCACTGGCACCTATTCGATGTAAGCCGGGTGCCCTAGACGACGTTGGGTGCCCACACATTCGCGTCCGTACTTTGCGAATGAGTGGGCAACCCGAACTCGTTGCTTCTCCAAACTCCTCGACCGGATGCGCCTTGGGAAACTCAAGGACGGACGAAACGTTTCCCGACCATTCTCGAGCTACGGAGCGAGCGTGCAGATATTCGTTCTTGACATCCTCTGCCAATAAGCTAATCATTAACTATCGCACTATAGCTCATGGAGCCGTCTCAACCCGTAACACGAGACCTGGATTTCAACCTCATAAAGGCCGAATCGGGGGTCGAAAATGGGTCACACTTGCATCCGGGGCAGGGATCACTGAGAACGGGGAATGAATAACATGCGCCTGTGCGAGGCAGCAAGTCATTTAGTTTGAATATTTTGCCCGTAAGCTCTTTGCAATCAAGGTCTTGAAGCGTGCCATTTCGCTAAATCCTTTGCTCCCAAGATCTTGCGCTGACGGTCTGGGTACTTCCCGGTAGACAGAGCGAACGAACCTGCCGCATGGACTCCTCCACTTCCGAGAATCCGGTCGGATTGCCTGGGACACAAGTGGAACAGATCACAATTGCAGATGTCCGATCTTGCTCGCCGCTTTGCTCACGAGGACAGGAGGAGCACTGACTATTACAAATCTCTACTAACATCCTCCGCAACTATGCGGCAGCGGCTGCGTTCTTGTAAAAGTCACGGACGCATCTGCCAGCCATCCGCGCGCACGGAGGAACTATGACGATGGAGAACCGCACAACAGTGTTTTATGTGGACGACAATCTCAGGTCGAGCCGTTTACTCGCGAGCGTTCTGGAAGGAAGCGGCTTCCGGGTGATCACCGCGCATGATCCCCTTGAGGCGCTCGGTCTTTGCAGGAAAACATCATTCGATCTCGCACTCCTGGATTATGAAATGCCCGGCATGACAGGCTCGCAGCTCGCACAGGAAATCAAACTTCTGGTGCCCGATGTTCCAGTTGTGCTGATCTCCGGTTACGCGGCCCTGCCACCAACGGAACTGGTGTTTGTGGATGCGCATTTTGGATTAGGGACGGGGTTGGACGATCTTTTGTGGACGATGCGAACCCTGGCTGGAGCGCAGTTGCTGGCGAGCGTTGGCCAGCGAGCCCATGCGCATCGCGTCAGCGCGCAGGGCGCAGATTCCACTTGAGAACGGCGGGCAGATCCTGCCCGTGAACGTTGCCGACAAAATGCTGTCCAGCGATTCGTTAGGGTGCGAGCTTGGCTGCCGCGGCTTCGTCCAGCATCCAGATCAGTCTGCCGTCGGGCGTTACTTGTTGCGCAGGGAAAGGTGGCGTGTTGTCGCCTTCGAGGACCTTTTTCACCATGTCGGCCTTGTCCGCCCCGGCCGCCAAAAACATGACGTCGGTGGCGTGATTCAGTACCGGAAAGGTGAAGGTGATGCGGTGAGTCTTGAACTTCTCCACCCAGTTCGAGATCACCAGCCGGGATCGTTCTTTCAGACCTTTGGAGTCGGGAAAGAGAGAGGCAGTGTGGCCGTCCGGCCCGAGACCGAGCAAGGTCAGATCGAAGCACGGAAACTCACCGGGGCGCAGTTTGAAGAAGCCGCGGAGTTTTTCTTCGTAATCAGCGGCGGCCGTGGAGGCGTCGGGCAGTTCTGCTCGCACGCGGTAAACATTGCCGGCAGGGATAGGGGCCTTGGTCAGCAACGCTTCATTCACCATGCGGTAGTTGCTGTCGGGATGGTCGGGCGGGACGTGACGCTCGTCGCTGAAAAATAAAAAGGTCTTACTCCAGAAAAAATCCGCGTGATCTTTTGCGAGCAGGGAATAGAGACCGCGCGGCGTCGAGCCGCCAGAGAGAGCCACTGTAAACCGGTCATGCTCGGCAATGGCAGCGCGGCCGACGCGCACGAACTCCTCCGCGGCTGCATGAAACAGATCCGCGGGTGCGGGCAGCACTTCGACAATCTGAATACAAGGCATACGATGACGGGACGCCGGCGCTACGTTATTTCTCGATGTTTCTCCAGCTCCGCGCATCGCGCTCCAGCAGTTCATCGGCTTCTTTTGGGCCCCAGCTGCCGGACCGGTAGTTGGGAAAATTGCGCGGAGGTAAAGCTTTCCATACATCGAGCATCGGAGTGACGATACTCCATCCCGCTTCCACCATGTCGGCGCGCTGGAAAAGAGTTGGATCTCCGATCATACAGTCGTGCAGCAGGCGCTCGTAGCCGGTTGAGGGAGTCTGTCCGAAATAGTCGGCGTAGTTGAAATCCATATCCACTTCGCCGAGGCGCATGGCCGGTCCCGGTGTCTTGGCGGCAAAGCGTAACGAAATTCCCTCTTCCGGTTGAATGTGCATGATGAGCTGGTTCGGCATCAAGTCGTCCACCTGGGTCTCGCGAAACAAGACAAAGGGAGCGCGACGAAACTCGATGACGATGTGAGTGCTTCGGCTGGCCAGCCGCTTCCCGGTGCGCAAGAAGAAGGGAACGCCCGCCCATCGCCAGTTATCGATCAACAATTTCATGGCAACGAAGGTTTCGGTTTTTGAATCGTGAGGAACTCCAGGCTCTGCGCGGTAAGCGGGCACACGCTGACCGTCCGCCACGCCCTCTCCATACTGTCCGCGGACCGTCTTACTGAGCACGTCTTCGGAGGTGAAGCGCTGGATCGCATGAAGGATCTTCGCCTGCTCATCGCGAACCGCATTTGCGTCAAACGAAATAGGAGGCTCCATCGCGCTCAAGGTGATAAGTTGCATGATGTGGTTGGGCACCATGTCACGGAGAGCGCCAGCCTTGTCGTAGTAATCGCCGCGCTTTTCGACGCCCACGGTTTCGGCGACGGAAATCTGCACGTTGTCGATGTAGCGGCGATTCCAGATGGGTTCGAAAATTCCATTGGCGAAGCGGAACGCCAAAATGTTCTGAACGGTTTCCTTTCCCAGGTAGTGGTCGATGCGATAGATCTGGTGCTCACCGATAACCTTCAGAAGGTGCTGGTTCAGCGCCCGGGCGGAGTCGAGGTCGTGGCCGAAGGGCTTTTCAATAATCACGCGCCGCCACTGGCCATTCTCCTCCTTCATCAAACCCAAATTGGCGAGGCGTTCCACGATGTCACAAAAGAAATCCGGCGCGGTGGCGAGGTAGAAAAAGACGTTGCCGTGGGTGCTGTGATCTTTCTCAACTTTCTGGAGTGTTTCTTTCAGCTGGTTGTAAGTGGCGGGATCATCAAAATTTCCGGGAATGTAGTGCAGGCGGCGCACGAACCACTCCCATAAATCAGGGTCCACGGGGCCGGTCGCGAACTGCTTGAATTCCTCGGAGAGTTTCTTGCGTGCCTCGTCGGTGGTCATGGGAGTGCGGCCAATTCCCACCACGGCAAATTCCCGCGACAGCAATTGCTGGCTGGCAAGGTTGTACAGGGCGGGGAGGAGTTTCCGCCGCGTGAGGTCGCCGGTAACACCAAAGATCACCATCACGCAGGGATCCGCCGCGCGTCCGACCCGCGGCTTCGCGGAAGAAGGTAGAGTCTCTGTCAGAGGCATGTCCATCCTGTCATCGAAGTTGTATGCGTCTTGCTATGCCGTTTTTGTTTGTTTTTTGGGCTCGACGTGTCCGCCGAACTTTTGCCGCATGGCCGAGAGCATTTTCTCCGCGAACGTATGTTCCTGCCGCGAGCGAAAGCGCGCATACAACGACGCCGTGAGGACTTCCGCTGGAACCGCTTCGTCGATCGCGGCCTGGATGGTCCATCGCCCTTCGCCCGAATCCTGCACAAATCCGCTGTACTCGGAAAGGGAAGGACTCTCCGCCAGCGCGATCGCCGTCAGGTCGAGCAGCCACGAACTCACCACGCTGCCGCGCCGCCAGACCTCGGCAACGTCGGCCAGGTTCAAATCATAGCGAAACTCTTCCGGCAGTTCTTTGCTGGTCGCATTCTTGAAAATGTCGAAACCTTCGGCATAGGCCTGCATCATCCCGTACTCGATTCCGTTGTGTACCATTTTGACGAAGTGGCCGGAGCCTGAGGGCCCGCAGTGGATGTATCCGTCTTCGGCGGTGCCACCCATCTTCTCGCGTCCGGGAGTGCGCGGGATATCGCCGCGCCCGGGCGCGAGGGTTTTAAAGATCGGATCGAGACGGCTGACCGCTTCTTTGGGGCCACCGATCATCATGCAATAGCCGCGTTCCAGTCCCCACACGCCGCCGCTGGTGCCGACATCGATGTAGTCAACACCTTTTGATTTGCAGATGCGAGAGCGGCGGACGTCGTCCTTGAAATACGAGTTGCCGCCGTCAATGATGACGTCTCCCGACTGCATGTGTTGCAGAAGAGACTGCACGGTATTTTCGGTGGGACCGCCGGCGGGGACCATGACCCAGGCGGCGCGTGGCGGGCTCAACTTGCCGATCAAGTCTTCCAGCGAGCAGGAGGCTGCTGCGCCTTCGCCGGCCAATTGTTTGACTGGTTCGGGACTGAGATCGGAAACGATTACCTTGTGTCCGCCGCGCAGAAGGCGCCGCGTCATGTTGGCGCCCATGCGCCCGAGTCCTACCATTCCTAGTTGCATTCTCGCTCCTTGAACGCTGAGGGGCTAAAGCCCCGTCAATCTTCATAATTCGTTTCGGCCGCCCCTTCAAGTGAGAACTGGGTCGTCCTCCGGGACTTGAATTGTTTCTTCCCTTTTCCCAGCGCTGAAGCGCTGGGCTAAGCTCGAACGCCCCTCCGGGGCAGGATTTTCGGACGACTGTAGCTATTTAGATCGTCCGAAAATTAGTTCTCACGCAGCCCCTAAAGGGGCGTCAAAAAAACCCGACTGTCGGCATCGCTGAAGCGATGCCCTGATACGAACCTAGGTTCATTCGCAAGTTGCAAAGCCTTGCCTTCTCGAATTTTTCCGCGGCGGTTTCTCATGCAAGAACCTGTCTTACGAGTTCGGCTAGTTTGCTGAGGCCGGCCTTCACGTCGGGGCCGAGATGAACTCGCAATGCTCTGCGATTTCGTTCGGCTAGAACATTGAAGTCGCCTCGAGCTTGCGCGGCTTTGACGACTCCGAAAGTGTATTTCTGTCCGGGGACTGGCAGATCTTGAGCGTCGTCACAGGTGATCTGGAGGAAGACGCCGCTGTTCCGGCCGCCTTTGTAGGCCTGTCCAGTGGAGTGCAGGAAGCGGGGGCCGAAGCCGAGACAGGTCGCGACGCGTTTACGGTCGCGGACAGTGGTTCGCAATTCCTGCAGGAGAGATTCGTGCTGCTCGTTCATTTCCACGTAGGCCAGTACCGCAAAGTAGTCGTCCGCACCTACGCGCGCGAGATGCGCTTTGAGGTAATTTTTCAGCGATCGATCGCAGCCGGCGGCTTTCGCGAGCGCGTCGGCGTTCTTCTCATCGCTGAAGAGCTTGACGCCGCTTTCTTCCAGTACCGGTTTCTCGGGCGGGAGCGAGCCACTGGACTCATACTGGGTCGTCAGCTTCTTGGTTTCGATCTTGCTGGCTTCTACGTCGGGCTGATTGAAAGCGTTGATGCCGAGGATCGATCCGGCCACTGCCGTCGCAATCTCCCAGCGGAAAAATTCCTGTCCCAGGTTGTAAGTGTCGGTGATCGCAATGCGGACGACGGGATGTCCGGCTTTTTCGAGTGCGGCAACTTTGGCGTCCTGAGCCGCGTCCGGGGCGGTCTCCAAACGGACGTAAGCGAAGATACGATCGCTGCCATAGACTTCGGGCGCCGCGAGTTCTTCGCGATCTACCGGGATAATGCCTTTGCCCAGCTTGCCGGTGGATTCGGCAATCAACTGCTCCAGCCATGCGCCGAGATCGAAAATTCCGGGAGACGTGACGACGGTGATCTTGTCGCGCCCCATCTTCGCCGCTGTTCCCAGAATCAGGCCCAGCATCACGCCTGGATTCTCGCCTATCGGAACATTTGGCTTGCAGGCCTCTACCATCTCTTCCGTACGACTCAGGAACTTGCCGATATCGAGCCCCATAGCCGCAGCCGGGACCATCCCGAAATTCGAAAGCGCCGAGTACCGGCCGCCGATCGAAGGCCGACCGTAAAAGATGTGGCGGAAGCGATCACGTTCGGCGACCTGCTGCATTTTCGAACCGGGATCGGTGATCGCGATGAAGCGGCTGCTTGCTTTGTCCGCTCCCAGCAATTGTTTCACGCGTTCAAAAAAATACTGCTTGTAGATGTTGGGCTCGAGCGTGCTGCCGGACTTGCTGGAAACAACAAAGAGGGTATGGCCGATGTCGATCTTTTCTTCCGTGTGCTTGATCTGCGCGGGGTCGGTGGAATCGAGCACGTGCAACTTAGGGAAGCCTTGCTGTTGGCCATAAGTGAGTCCCAGGACTTCGGGACACAGACTCGATCCGCCCATGCCCAGCAGCAGGATGTGTTGGAAGCCGCCGTTCCTTGCTTCGACGGCAAGGTCTTTCAGTTTGCCGATCTGGGAGAGCTGTTCCTCGGTGATGTCGAGCCAGCCCAGCCAGCCGGCTTCGTCGGCGCCGGTCCAAAGCGAAGCGTCACGTTCCCACAGCCGCTTTACCTTGCCGCCGGACCGCCAGGCGTTAAGGTTTTTTTTTACCGCGTCGTCCAGATCGGACGGAAGTTTCGCGCTTTGTGCTCCGACGTTAGGCGCGCCGGGACGCTTGGTGTTCTTCTCGACCGCTTGCAGCAACTGGTCGAAGGCGTCGGCAAACAGCTTAACGCCGTCTTGGGTCAGCTTGTCGGTTGCTTCCTTCATCGAAATTGCGACGGCAGCAAGATCCGACATTGTCTTGCGAGCCCCGGGCAGATCCTCGGTGAGACTTACGCGCGGCTTGCCGTGATCGCGGAAGGCTTCGAGGGTGGCGGGGGGCACGGTGTCAACTGTGTCCGGTCCGATCAGTTCGTCGACGTACATCACGTCGCGGTACGCCGGATTCTTGGTGCTGGTGCTGGCCCACAACACGCGTTGGGTCTGCGCACCCTTGGCTGCGAGCGCCTTCCAGCGCGGTGTCGAGAAGATTTTCTGATAAGCCTCATACGTCAGCTTGCCATTGGCGATGGCGATTTTACCGAGAAGGGATTGCAGTTTCGCCTTGCGCGCCAGGTCCGTTTCCTTCTTGATCCGCTCATTGAGCAGCGAATCGATCAGGGTATCAATGCGGCTGATGAAGAAGCTGGCTACGCTGGCGACTCGGCTTACATCTCCGCCACCGGCGGCGAATGTCTCGAGTGCGGCGATATATGTCTGCGCGACTTCTTCGTACACGTCCTGGGCGAAGAGCAAGGTGATGTTGATGTTGACACCTTCGCTCAACATCTGGCGGATCGCCGGAATCCCTTCGGGCGTTCCCGGGATCTTGATCATGACGTTTTCGCGCGCGACTGTTTTCCACAAACGGCGCGCCTCTTCGATGCTGCCCTTGGTGTCATTTGCGAGATAGGGAGAGACTTCCAGGCTGACATAGCCGTCGCGCCGGTTCGTGCTCTGATATACGGGTCGCAGCAGGTCGGCCGCGTCCTGGATATCGCGAATGGCCAACAGTTCGTAGCGTCCTTTGGCGTCGAGGTCGGCGCGGTTGGCCAGAGAGTCGAGAAAATCCTGATAGAGCGTGCTGCCGGCAATGGCTTTTTCGAAAATTGCCGGATTCGAAGTCATCCCGCGGAGTCCATCTTCCTCGATCAGGCGCTTGAGTTCGCCGCCGGTCAGTAGATCGCGGCGGATGTAGTCGAGCCAGATGGACTGGCCGAGCGCCTGAAGTTGTTTCAACGGGTTGACGGCTTTGCTGGTATCCAGAGTTTCGACGGGATTCATGATCTTCTCCTTATTACTAGCGGCTAGTACGACCAGGCGCCGGACGTTACAGATTCAGGACCATCCTCATATGCCCGGAAGGAACGACCTGCCCGATGCTTCCGGGGCCAAGGAGTCTGCGTCAAAACTGTTCTTTCGCCCCTTCGCGGCTGAATCGATGCTCATTTCACCCACGGCTTGCGCCGTGGGCTGTAATCTGGCGCCGCTTCGCGGCTGATTTCGACAGTCGTCCCATGAAAAAGTTTCTCACTACTTTGCGACTAGTTCACGGGCCGTTTGGGTAACGTTCTCGACGGTGAATCCGAATTTCTTCATCACATCTTTCAGCGGAGCCGAAGCGCCGAAGGTGCGCATACCAATGACGCGCCCTTTCTGGCCAACATATCTTTCCCACCCGAGTGTTGCGCCTGCTTCTACCGCCAATCGCGCCGTGACATCGGGCGGAAGCACTTGATCGCGGTAACTTTGATCCTGCTGTTCAAAAATGTCCCAGGACGGCATGCTCACCACACGCGCGCGGATGCCCTCCTCTTTTAACTTCTCGTAAGCTCCAATGCAGAGACTCACTTCGCTGCCGGTGCCGATCAGGATGATTTGTGGTTTGCCGCCGCCGGTGTCGGCCAGGACGTAGGCGCCGCGAGCCACACCCGCTGCCGGCGCGTATTTTGTGCGGTCGAGCGTGGGGAGCGCCTGTCGCGTGAGCACTAGAACGGCCGGCTTGTTCTGGAGCTGCAGGATTACTTTGTATGCCTCTGTGACTTCATTCGCATCGCCCGGGCGAATCAGCGTCAGATGCGGAACCGCCCTCATGGTCGCTAGTTGCTCGATCGACTGGTGAGTAGGCCCGTCTTCACCTAACCCGATCGAGTCGTGGGTATAAATCCAGATCGCCGGTATCTCCATTAGAGCTGACAATCGCATCGGAGGCTTCATGTAATCGGTGAAGATGAAAAATGTCGAACCATAGGCGCGGACTTTGCTTAAGGTCATGCCATTCACGATCGCCCCCATGCCATGCTCACGGATGCCGAAGTGGAAGTTGCGTCCCTCGTACTGCCCGGCCTCAAAGTCTCCCGCGGTGTCGAAAGTAAGGCGCGTCTTGGTGGAGGGATAAAGATCCGCTGCTCCACCCATGAGCCAGGGCACATTTTTCGCAAGGGCATTGAGAACCTTGGACGACGACTCGCGGGTTGCCAGTCCCTTGGCGTCCGCCGGAAAAGTGGTCAGATCCTTGTCCCACTGGTCGGGAAGTTGATGGCGCTGCATGCGCGTGTGTTGATCCGCTAACTCGGGATACTGCGCGCTGTACTTATTAAACAATGTCGTCCACTGTTCGCGCAGTTGCTTTCCGCGTTTGCCAATGCCGTCGCGGAGGTGCTCGTAGACTCCGTCGGGAACCAGGAAATGCGCCTCTTCGGGCCATCCGTAGAAACGTTTGGCCAGCCGGACTTCTTCCTCGCCGAGCGCCTCGCCGTGCGCTTCTTTCGTGTCCTGCCGGTTGGGAGCGCCGTAGCCGATATGGCTGTCCAAAATAATCAGCGTGGGACGGTCTTGCACCTCGAGCGCGTGGCTGTAAGCGTTTGATAGTGCTCCAAGATCATTGGCGTCGTGAACGTGCGTTACATCCCAGCCGTAACCCTTGAATCGTTCCGCCACGTCCTCGCTGAAGGCGAGATCGGTCTTGCCTTCAATGGTGATCTTATTGTTGTCATAGAGCCAGCACAGGTTCGAAAGCTTCAGGTGTCCGGCGACCGACGCTGCCTCAGAGGAGACACCCTCCATCAGGTCACCGTCGCCGCAGAAGGCCCAAACGTTGTAATTAAAAAGCTCAAATCCAGGACGGTTGAAATGCGCAGCCAGCCATTTCCCGGCGATCGCCATGCCCACGCTGTTGCCCACGCCCTGGCCGAGCGGGCCGGTCGTCGTCTCGACGCCGGTGGTCAGGCCATATTCAGGATGTCCCGGAGTCTTGCTGTCAATCTGGCGGAAGCTCTTGAGGTCGTCAATCGAGAGCGCAGGCTCGGGAAGAATCTTGCCTTTTGAATTCGTAGCGCGTATTCCGGCCAAGTGGATCATCGAGTACAGCAGCATCGAGGCGTGGCCGTTCGAGAGCACGAAACGGTCGCGGTTCGGCCATAGCGGATTTTCCGGGTCATAGCGCAGGAACTGCTGCCAGAGGGTGTAGGCTGCGGGTGCCAGCGCCATCGGCGTCCCGGGATGTCCGGAGTTCGCCTTCTGTACGCCGTCCATCGAGAGCGTGCGGATCGTGTTGATGCTGAGTAGATCGATCTGTGTGCCGGTGGCTACAGCCTGGTCACTGACGGCCATTATTTTTCCCTCGGGAGCGCATCCTGATATCCGCAAGCACTCCTAATTTAGATGAAGGACGGGCGAATTCGGTCCAAAGACAGCCTTTCCTGGCGGACGCCTCGATTCTACACCGCGAGCAGTGCTCGTAGGGCGTAGCTCTTAGGCCGTACACCTGAGCGCCAGAATCCCAATGAAGAGAAGGCTTTTGCAGGGGATGGCGAGTCGGAAACGCGGAAATCTTACGTCAGGTAGATTTTATTTTGACTGACCTTATGTTGTAGCGTGGAGGCCAACTGATCGACGTCGCTGGCGGATAGACTCACCACTCCGGGCTCGAGTACCGGGATGCGGTTGCTTCCGACGGCATCGCGCCGCACCTGGATCAGCAAGGCCTGCATCGCATCGGGATCGTATTTCTGGGGAGTCATGCGGATCAGTTCCTGCAACGTGATCCCCAGCGGCAATGGTTCGCGGTAGGGCCGAGCGCTGACCATGGCGTCGAAGGTGTCAGCGAGGGCTACAATCCGAACTGCTTGCGGCATTTCTTCCTGGTGCATTCCATCGGGGTAGCCGGTGCCGTCTCCGCGCTCATGATGCCAGCGGACAATTTCCGGAATCTGCGGCCAGGGGAACTGCACATTGCTGACAATCTGATGTCCCACCACGGTGTGATCGGCCATCTCGCGGAATTCTTCCGGATCGAGCGACGAGGGCTTGCCGAAGAGACGCTTGTCGACCGCCACTTTGCCGATGTCATGCAGATACCCGGCGGAACGAAGAGAACCTGCGCTGCTGGCATCCATCCCCATCGCTTCGCCGATCGCTTGTGCGTAGCGCCCGACGCGCAAAGAGTGTCCGTGAATATTGACGTGCTTGACGTCAATGGCGGCGGCGAAAGCTTCGAGGGCGTTGTCGTAGAAACCGTGCAGCGAAGCGAGCAGCCGGAGGTTTTCTGAGACTCGCTGCGCCAGCGTCTGGCTGAGAGTATGGTTCTGGATCGCCAGCGCCACGTAGCTGCTGATCAGTTGCAAGGCATCGAGGGCGTCTTCTTCGTAAGGGGCGTCGCCGGGACGGCGGCCCAAGGCGATCGCTCCCACGAGTTTGCTCCGCACTTTCAGCGGACAGATGCATTTGAATAATTCGGGAGCGACGTTGCCGTTCGAGCTCAGGAAGACGTCATAGGTGCTGCTGTTCAGCAATACCGGGCCGGCGGCCGCGGTCAGCGTGTGAACGTGACGGGGAAGGAGGGGGATCAGCGAGGGCTCGGGCAGCAGCGCGAAGCCTTGCGCGTCCACTGAAGTCAGCAACGCCGGCCGTTCTCCGAATGAGAACAGGACGGCTTCACGCGCGCCCGCGGCCTCAAGAACGGCGCTGAGCATCTTGCGCGCAGTCTGGCTGAAGTCGCGGTCCGCTGTTAGTTCCGGACCCAGATCCGCCAGGGCTTCCACGGTGCGTAACAGCTTTTTTAGATTGGTTCCCTGCAACGCCTCACGCGGAGGTACCTGCTGAGAAACCAGAGCGTTATCAGCGTAGCATGTGCGACACAAGGCTCCGTGTTAGTTAGTTTGGTGCAATGAAAATGCACCCGGGAAGCGGTTGCGAAGAACAAGGCCTGACACCATCAGGCTGTTTTGTTTTTGCGCGTGACGCCGGCTGCGTCTTTTGATAGACTCTGGCTCTCTTCCCCGTGAGGAGCCCTCGCAAGGCCTAGTTTGGACTCGCGTTTCGCTGGATCTGCTTCCCTCCGTAGCGCTCCTCCACCCTAAGACGTCAACGCCAGTAGTCTTTTCGTGCGCTCGCCAGCGGGAATCACAGCCGGATTGCGGTCCTGGGAGTCTCTCTGATTGCGGGCTGGGCAGGAGTATGTGTCTTTTGAAAAGTCGCCACCTGCTTTGGGCATGGAAGTTTGAGGTGATGTACTCGACATCCTGCGCAGCTTTACAAGACTTTACCCGTCATTGACGGACTCTTTACAGAGGCCTGCAACTTCGGAGTTCGTCGCTCGCATCCAGTCAGCATTCAGCAAATACATTCTTCACCACAGGAGTGCATACGGATGCAGGGTCGTACACGAGTATTGTTCTGTGCCGTTGTCGGGTTGATTGCTCTGGCTTCCTTCACGATTGGTTGTGGATCATCGAGCAACGCCAAGATTCGTCTGGTAAACGCAACGCCGGACGAAAACAGTCTCGACCTGCTGGTGGATACGAAGAACGTGGCCAGCGGCGTCGGGTACGGAGCTGCGTCCGCATATGCCTCGGTTAGTTCCGGTACACGCCACTTGCAGGTAGAACCAAGCGGCACAACGAATGTACTCATTGACACAAGTTCAAGCATAGGCTCGGGCAGCAACCTCACTTTGGTCTCGCTGAATTTCTATTCCAATATCAGCAGCGTGCTGCTGACAGACGACAACTCCGCGCCGACGTCCGGCAACTTCAAGTTGCGCATCTTTAATGCGTCGCCAGGAATGGGCGCGCAGGATGTCTACGTAGTGACGTTCGGCACGGACATTAGCTCCGTCGATCCCACATTCTCGAGCCTGGGATTCGGGAGCGCCACTGCCTATAGCACGCTCACAGCGGAGACTACGAAGTGTTCTTCACTCTACCCGGACAGAAGTTCATCAACTTTGACAGCGGAAAACTGACGTTCAGCGCTGGGCAAATCCGCACGCTGCTCGCGCTCAACAACCAGCCGGCGCTTTCATGTCTACCTTGCTGACAGATGCGAACTAAATCTGGGATGCACGCTCAGAACAACAATCTCGCGCTCAATTGAATCTCCCGCCCCGGCGTCATGGCCATGGTGATCGTGCCAAACTGCGGGGTATTGACGTACCGGTCCGGCGTGCCGAGGTTGACTTTGTTCAGTGCGTTGAAAGCCTCTCCCCGAAATTGAAAGCTCGCCTTTTCGGTGAGACGGAAGGTGCGCGCTAATGCCAGATCAAGCGTCTGCATCGGCGGACCATAGACGGAATTTCGTCCAACGTTGCCAAATGTAAAAGCGGGGGGCGTCGCGAAAGCGGCCGGGTTAAACCACTTGTCGGCTGTCCGCGTTCCCGGACCGAAAACGGGCTCCCCGGTGGCATTGGCACGGATTGGGTTCTCGCCCAGCACGGTGCCCGAGTTCGCGGTGTCTCCGAACACTGAGATTGTCAGCGGCATTCCAGACTGCACCTGATAGATGGTCGTGAAATGCCAGTTCTGTGTGAGCATACGAGTCCACGTGGACGCCGCATAAGCAGGAATATCGAATACACTGCTCAATGCGAAGCGATGCCGCACATCGCATCCCGGCCCTTTCTCGGCGGGGAGATTGCTGTTGTTTTGCGGGATCGCCGCCTCGTCCATCGGAGAGCGGAAGTCCGGTGCATTGGTCAGAGTCTTGGCAAAAGTGTAGTTCGCCAGGAAGCTGAGTCCGTGCGAGTACCTCCTGCGCACATTGACGTAGCCCGCGTCGTACCAGCTTTGCGCAGTATCTTCCAGCCGGTTGATTGTGCTCACCGGGAAAGTCTGGCTTTGGATGATCGCGTCGGGATCGCTGCTGGGCGGCAACACGGTGCCATCCACGAAGGTCAGCGTCTTGTAGGGACGCCGCGGACCGATCGGCCCCGGTCCCGGCGGCGCGTTGTTGATCAGGTGCGATCGTTGCAAGTGAAATCCGCGCGCTCCGAGATAACCGACTGCGAGCGAAGTGTTCGCGCCGAAGCTCTTTTCTAACTGCGTATTCCACTGCTGCACGTATTGGGCGGGCGCATTGGGATCGAATGCGGTGAAGCTCACGGTGGTTGGTTTCAAATCTCCGTTTCCCAACACCGGCGTGCCGAAATTGAGTCCACTGGTGAACAGGGCCGCGGGCGGAGTGAAGTTGTCGGCCTGCTGCGTTTCAGGAAAGACATACGGGACATTGTGCCGCTGGTTGCACCAGGTGTTCTGGTCCACCGGCGTAAAGAAGATGCCATAGGCGGCGCGGAGCACGAGTCCCACACGGGGCAGGTTCTTCGCGATCCCGATGCGTGGAGCGAAGTTGTGCTTGTTCGCATACATCAGTCCCTGCGGATATCCTTGCTCGCCGCCGATGAAGACCTCTGGAACGCCGTCCTTGAAAATGATGTTCGAATTGGTGTTTCTCAGATCGTAGAGTGGGCTCGTGTATTCGTAGCGCAGTCCAAGATTCAAGGTCGTGGTTGACGTAATCTGCCAGTTGTCTTCGGCGAATGCATCCCATCCCCAGTTGCGCAGTTGCATCTGCGGGACTCCGGCTTGACGCTGCTTCACGGTTGGCAGGCTCAGCAACAGGCTGGCAAATCCTGCGCCGCTGCCATCGTTGAATCCGAATTCTGTGGTGTATCCGTTGGTGTATTGGTAGAAGCCGCGATTTTGGAAGAAGCCCCACATGGGCCAGATGTACTTGCGAACATCGCCGCCGAACTTTAATCCGTGCCGTCCTCGTTGCCAGGCAAAAGTGTCTCTCAGTTCTGCCGTGGTGTCCCAGGCGTGCATGGGGGTAGCGGCAAAGGTGTCGCCAATTCCGGTGTAGCCCTGGGCTGCAAACCAGGGAGCGCCCCATGCGCCCTTCCCGCCGAAACCGACGCCCTGGATTCCAAGCTGCGTCACGAAGTCATTCACACCATTGTTCTGTGATCTCCGGTCCATCGAGAGACGCGAAAATGCCAGCGAGACAGTATTCAATTTGGTGCTGGAAAACACGTGATTCCACGAAGCCACTGCTTGCTGCGACAAGTTGTCGAAGTTCGCGCCGAAGCCGGGAAGGTTTTCAGTGGTCGCGGTCATGCCACTGCTGGGTGAGAATCCGTGTTCGGCGCTCACCGAGTAACGCGCCAAAACCGTGTCGTTGTTCTGGAATATATGGTCGACGCGAACCGTACCCTGATCCTGACTATGGTTTTCGTTTCGGATGTCGAGATAGTTGTTGGAGTCGACACCCGAGTTGTCCATCATCATGTTGGGCATCGGCAAGTGCTGCATCAGGAACGCTTCCAGTTGCGGGTTGATCCGGTCCAGGGGAATCTTGTTGTCTTGAAACTGGCTGCGCGTGTATGGGAAATTGTTTGGTCCGATTGGCTTGGTTGGATCGTAATTTGGATTGGCGACCGCGGTCGTCGGATCGTAGATCTTGGCCTTGCTCATGCTGAAGTCGCCCTGGATCTCGTCCGGAGTTGGAACCGTCAAGGTCTGTGCGTCGGCTTGCACAAGGCGCAAACCCTCGTAGTTTAGGAAGAAGAAAGTTTTCTTGTCCTTTCCCAGAAGCGGTCCCCCAAACGAAGTGCCAAAGTTATTTTGGACCAGGTGATTGTTGCCCATGGATCCAAACGTAGTCGCATCCATGGCGCCGTTGCGCAGGAATTCGTATGCCGTTCCGTGGTATTGATTGGTGCCGCCCCGCGTCACGATATTGATTTGTCCGCCGCCAGCTCCTCCCATGTCGGCGGTATAACTGCTTGTTTCGACCTGGAATTCCATGACGGCGTCGGGAGACGGGCTCAGGTTCTGCGTGTTGAAGGTCGGGTCGGTATTGGTAGCGCCATCCAGCAGGAAAAAGTTGGCATTCGGGCGATTGCCTCCAATCACGATGGCTGAGCGCTGCCCGGGACGCCAATACAGCGGATTCGTTTCTCCTGTCTGAGCGCCAAAGCCCACGTGCGCGCCCGGCACTGTCAAGACCAGATCAATTAACATTCGTCCGTTCAGGGGCAGCTCTTGCACGGATTGCCGTTCCACGACTTCGCCCACGCTGGCATCGGTGGTCCTCAAAACATCGGCTGCGGCGCTGACATGCACGCCTTCTTTGACCGTGCCGAGCTTGAGTCCGACATCGATTGCCAGCTTCTCTCCGACCTCGAGACGCAAGGACTGTTTGACCGCGGCGAAGCCCGCAGCCACTGTCGTTAACTCATAATCATCCGGCGGAAGGGCGGCCGCCGAGAACAGGCCTGTGTCGTTGGTGTTGACCGTGCGAATCGCGCCAGTGCTGAGAGCTTTGAACTGGACGGTGGCCCGAGCGACCGGAAGTGATTGCGAATCCCGAACCGTGCCCGTGACCATCGCATAATTGCTCTGGCCGAACAGTGGCGCTGCCAGGCAAAGCAAACATAAGAAAGCAAAAGCTACTCGCATTCATATCCCCTGCGCGAAGATGGCTGTTAACAAGTGTCCGCCACTTTAGAAAGGAAACGCCGAGGCCAGCAATAATAGAAATCTACTAGAGGTGATTGAAAGCGGCATCGATGCTGCTGTGGCAGACAGCGATGATAGAGTGATTGCGATGAAACCGAACGTCTGCATCCTCAGAGTGATTGCTCAGTTCCTCATTGTCTTATCTGCGGCTGGGACGGCACGCGGAGCGGAAGAGGCTGCGGTCGGGCCCGCGCAAACCGAAGCGGATGAGTACACACGTTACGAACTGCTGTCTCCGGAGAGCGCGAGTTTTGCGATCCGCTACGAAGTGACGGCTACCACTGCCGGGGCGGAGTATTACTTCAATCCGATCCGCAGGGGCAGCGTGGCCAGCGGCGAGTCAGTGGTTGACGTGATGACGGGACAGCCCGTGAAGTTTGAAGTCGTTAGCGGCGAGGAGGCGGTGAAGGACCCGCTGATGAAGGGTGAAGACACATCGGTGGATTACATCAAGGTGCACTTGGCGCGCCCGGTGCCGCACGAAGGGCAGGCGCGCCTGCTGATCCTGAAAACCTATAAGGATGCCAAGAGTTACTATCGCGAGGGCGACGCAATCGTCTTCAAGAGATCACTGAGTATTCCCCGGAACAGCGTTGTCCTGCCCGCGGGATATGAACTGGTGGCATGCAATGTGCCGTCGCAGGTTCTGGCGGAGCCCGAGGGACGTATTGCGATCAGCTTCATGAATGGCAGCGGCGCGGAGGCTCCACTCATTGTGAAAGGCAAGCTCGGCGCACAGACCGGTGCTGGAGCTGTGCCACGCCCACCGGGTTCGGCAAAGAGCTGGGAAGCGCCGTTCGAGGGAGAGACGGAGAAGGAGCGGTTTTCCGAGCGGGCGCACCAGGATCGCGAGATCGTTTACTTCTTGCAGCAGCCGGAAACGCACGCATTTCGTCTTTATCACGACTACACGGAAGCGCATCCGGGAGTGGACAAGTACTTCAACGTGGTTCGGACCGGCAGCAAAGTGGCGGATCCCTCCGCCTACCTGCTCGACACGGGCGAAAAGCTGACGACAAAGATCATGACCGGAGCAGAACTAGCGTCCGCCAAAATGGATGCGGGAGAACCGGTGGACGCAGCCGCACAGGTGGTGGTAATTCCTTTCTCTCCGGTGAAGGTGGGCCAGAATGTTCGCGTGCGAATTTCCGAGACATACACTGCCCCGGCGAGCTACCGCCTGGAGGGAGACGAGCTTGTATTTGACCGAAGCCTGGGGCGTCCGCGCAACGCGGTGGTGCTACCGGAAGGGTGGTATCTGACGGCCAGCTCAATTCCGGCGACGGTCACACAGATGTCGGACGGCCGCATCCGGCTGGATTTCTGGAATGGACGGCCGGACCCGGTGGACGCACTGATCAAAGCCAAGCGCCGCACGCGGTAGCTGCCGGCTGAGTCAAGAGTCGCTACACTCCGACTGGGAAGGGCTTGCTGTGGGCCTCTGAACTGACCGTAACGCCGGCGAAACGGCCCTGCAGCAGCGACATGAGGCCGGTGCACCAATAGCCAATTACGAAGAGGAGCAGGAAGGGAACGGTGATGTAGTTCTCGTTGTCAATCGCGTAGTAGACGGTCAGCGCGAAATAAGTTCCGACCAGAAGTTCGAGCCAGGGCACCCATCCCAGCCGCTTGCGGTATTTGGCGGCAGCGACTTTGTCCTTTTTTGATTCGACGCGGTATTTGGGGGTTCGCGCAAAGGCCGTTTGTTTTCCGGCGAGCGCTTCGAGGACCGCGCGCGTGTTCGTAATTGTTAGCCCGATCCCGAGCGCCATCAGAAATGGCAGGTAGAGAAACGTCCGCAGCCATGTCTTTGGAAAAAGTTCCTTCTGCGAAACCAGGTAGAAGCTGGAGATGGAAAACGTCGAAGCCATGAACAGCGGAAGATCGATGTAGACCATCTGAAACCAGCCCTGGTAGAAACGAATGACCATTGCCGGCAGTAGCAGCACGGAGAGCACGATCATCAGCGGATAACTGAGATTGGCGGTCAGGTGATACCAGGCTTCAATCTTGACCGAACGAGGCACGTCGCTGATGATTACTCTGGGCAGGATTTTCTTCGATACCTGGATCAGTCCTTTTGCCCAGCGCGCCTGCTGGGTTTTGAATGCCGTCATCTCGACCGGCAACTCGGCGGGACATTCCACATCCTGCAAGTAAAGAAACTTCCAGCCATTGAGCTGAGCGCGATAGGAGAGATCGGTGTCTTCGGTGAGGGTGTCGTGCTGCCATCCGCCGGCTTCGTCGATGGCAGTGCGTCGCCACATGCCAGCGGTACCGTTGAAATTGAAGAAAACGCCGCTGCGGGCGCGTCCGGAGTGCTCGAGCACGAAGTGGCCGTCGAGCAGGATCGCTTCGACTTCGGTCAAAAGCGAGTAGTTGCGGTTGATGTGGGTCCAGCGCGTTTGGACCATGCCAATTTTCGGATTGGTGAAATGGTGGATGCACTTCAGCAAAAAGTCGGGAGGCGGCACGAAGTCGGCGTCGAAAATGGCGACGAATTCACCCTTAGCTGTCTTTAGGCCTTCCTCGAGCGCGCCCGCCTTGAAGCCTCTGCGGTTGTCGCGATGGAGATAACTAACCGGGTGTCCCAGCGCGGCGTAGCGTTCGACCAGGGCGCGCGCGACTTCGATGGTTTCGTCAGTCGAGTCGTCGAGAAGTTGGATATCGAGTTTCTCGCGCGGGTAATCCAGCTTGCAGACCGCGTCGAGCAGACGGTCCACAACGTATTGCTCATTAAAGATGGGCAGCTGCACGGTCGCGCGCGGCAGATCGTCGAAATAAGCTGCCGGATCCGTAGTCTTGTTCTTCCTGTGCTTGTAATAAAGATAGACCAGCCAATAGCGGTGCGCTCCGTACGCTGCCAGGATTATTAGAACGATGAAATACGGGATCAGCAGCGCCAGGTCGAATCCGTTGACTTGATAGAGTCCCTGAAAGGTCCTGTCCAGAAAATGCTGACGGATGTAGGGGAGCACGCCCTTGGGAGCAGACGCCAGCGCAAACGCGGCAGTGGGGAAGGGTAAGGTCACGAGTTAGCTGGACGGCGAAGGCGAACAGACATTGTACCCGATGGGATGAGTTGAGCTTGTGATGCTCCTACTCCCAGTCTGCCGAGACCAGCGACAGGTTCAACTCGATCTTCTGCCGCGAGCCTTCTTCGACTTTCAATGCCGTCCCGTTCGACTCCTGCGATTTGAGAAATGCGGGATCGTAGTACAGTCCTTCGTCAATATCCTGCCAGGCGAACACCGCGTAGCTTCCGGGTGCGAGGCCGTGGATGGTGAAGCGTCCATTCTGATCTGCCGAACCGACTCCGTAACGCTCGTGCAGCTTGCGGTATTTTTCTTCGGGGACCGCCACGACGGTTGCGTTCGAGGCGGGTTTGTCATGGTCGAGAACCGTGCCTTCCAGCATTCCGGCCCTGGAACCAATCACCAGTTCGACCGTCGTGGGACCGGTCACGGTGAAGCCCGTGTCGGCATTGCTGTTTCCGACTGTGACGGACTTCAGAAAACTGTCGCTCGATTGATCGAGATATGCGGATGCAACGTAGTTGCCAGGGGTCACGTTTGTCCACTGGAAGTTGCCGAAACGATCGACCTGAGCGTTCCCGCCGCTGTCGGGGGAAATAAAAATGCCATGATCTTCCGGATCGGTTGTCGAGCGCAGACTCGCCCTGAACTGGGTGAGGTCTTTGATCTGTCTGCCTTCGACACGAAGGTGCCCAGAGACCGTGAATGGCCGCGTTGGAACGATCTTGATGCCCTCCACATCCGCCGACACGATTGTCACACTCTGCCGTGCGCTGAGAATCTGTCCTTCCGAGCCCGCATACACCATGATCGAGTAGGAACCGGGAGCGATGTCGCGGACCTCAAACTGGCCATCGGGCGCGACCTCGGCTCCGTTCATGGCATTGTTCACTCCCCTGGAAATGATTTGCACCATCGGCTTCTGGCTTGCCGGGACGCCGGTGACGATTCCGCGCACCCGGTACGTTCTTCCCGGGACCATCGTAAAATTCACCGGCATTTCGTCGCCGGCTTGGAGAGAGATAGCGGCAGCCTGCGCGCTGTCAGTCGTGCCGGGATAGTAGGTGACGAGATAGTTCAGATCCTGCGTGCTGGCGGCACCGTTGGACTCTTTGGCAAGACGTTCGAAATTGCTAGCGTCGGGCAGAGGGATTACTGCCAGCAGGTACTGGCCGGGAAACAATCCCCCGAAGCGATATTCCCCCAAATCATTGGAGCGCTCGTTGCCGACCACTTCTGGCTCGCGCGATTTTCCTGGACGCTTCCGCAGAAGAGAGACTCCGTAGCCAGGCAGTGGTTCGCCGTCCTCGTCCACCACCTTGCCGGTAATCACTGCGGCGGGCAGCATCTGGAAGAGGAGGTCGTTGGCTTCTTGTCCCGGCTGCACGCTCAGGATGGAGCCCTCAGACTGGTGGCCGCGGAGGTTGATCTGATGGAATCCGGTTTTCTCCAGCAGGAGGCGGTAGCGTCCGGGCTGAATTTTCTCGATGCGAAAGTGGCCTTCGGGGTCGGTGTCCGCGGTGTAGTTGCCGCCTTGCTTCTGGTCCTCGGCGATAAGGTGCAGCAGAACTTTCTTGAGCGGCTGGCTGCCTGGTTCCTTCACGACGGTGCCGGCGAGAGTGGCGGCGTTTGGCGACGAAACGGCCTCTTGCGCTTGGATGCGTGTCAGGAGGCTCAGCACGCAGAAGGCGAGAACGAGGCGGCGTTTCATGACTCGGATCAAGGTGAAGGGAACCATGGTAGAGACGCGGCAAGCCGCGTCTCTACACGAGGATCTTGGCAGCACGCGACTTTCAATTCAGGAAATACGTTCGATACAGGGTATCTCGCTGCACGGGCCTGAAGCCCGCATCGCGTATGATGCGGCGCAATTCCTCTTCGGTTGTGCAATTATTCACTCCCGCCGCCCGGACCACATTCTCTTCCAGCATCACGGAACCAACGTCGTTTCCGCCGAAGCGCAGGCCCATCTGGCAGACTTTCAATCCCTGCGTCACCCAACTGGACTGCACATTGAGGAAGTTCGACAGGTAAAGACGCGAGATCGCGAGGACTTTCAGATACTCGACTGCGGTAGCTTCATCCCAGCGGCGTCCGCCAAGCGCGGTGTTGGCGGGCTGGAAGCTCCACGGGATGAATGCCGTGAATCCACCAGTGTCTTCCTGTAGATCGTAGAGCCGCTGGAAGTGGTTGACGCGATGTTCGAGCGATTCGCCCACGCCGAACATCATGGTGGCGGTGGTGCGCATGCCAAGCTGGTGGGCGGTGCGATGCACCAGCAGCCAGTCTTCGGTCAGGCATTTCAGGCGAGCAATCTTGTGGCGAACTTCGTCGTCGAGAATCTCGGCGCCGCCGCCGGGTATCGAATCCAGTCCGGCATCACGCAATCGGACAATCGTATCGCGCACGCTGAGGGTGCTGTATTCGGCGATCGCAAGAATTTCAGAGGCGGAGTAGCAATGCAGGTGAACCTTGGGAAAGCGCTGTTTGATGCCGCTAAGCATTTGCTCGTGCCATTCGATCTTGAGGTCGGGATGCAGGCCGCCCTGCATCAGCACGCCCGTGCCGCCTAGTTCTACGGTCTCCTGGATCTTGTCGTAGATGGTGTCGAAATCCAGGATGTAGCCCTCTTTGGAGCGCGGTCCTTTCAGCGGACGATAAAAGGCGCAAAAGGTGCAGTACTCGGTGCAAAAGTTGGTGTAATTAATGTTGCGGTCAATGATGTAGGTGACCGTGCCCTCGGGATGGATGCGGCGGCGAACGGCGTCGGCCTCCATGCCGATGCCAATGAGGTCGTCGGACTGAAACATCTCCAAGGCTTGTTGCTTGGTCAGGGACATAGCGTCACGTGTGGCTTCAACCATTCTAGCGGAGGAGGGACCCAATTCCAATGTTATGACTGGAAAGGTCTCCGATGGCCTTAATGGCGGACAACGCCATTGCCGGTTTCATTGGGCGCAAGTTCGCGGACGTTGGCGCCGGTCACGCTACGACTGCGTTTTCGGGACCGATAATATTGGAGCAACCCCACGACACCTCCCAGCACCGCCAAGGCAATCAGCACAACCAACGCAGGTCTGTAGTACTGCGAAAAGAAACGCACAATGTGCCGGCCGTAATGCGCTCCGAGGAAAGCGAGAATCGTGTATCGGGCTCCTCGGCCCACAGCCAAGGCAGTCAGGAATTTATTTCGCGGATAGCGCATGGCCCCGGCTGCCAGGAGCACTAATACCATCGGAAACGGCGGCGGGAACAGCGCTGGAATGGCGACGGCTCCGAATCCCCAGCGTTCAAACTTCGCATATACCCTGTCGACGGTGCGCTGCGAGAATTTTCTTTCTAGTGTTGCCTTCCCACCTTTGAGCGCCACGCGATAGGTGAGATATCCGCCCATAAGGGCCCCGACAGTGGCCATGATCGCGTAATAGAACCAGATGTCCCGCCGGTGGGCGGCGAGCAAAATTGTGAGAATATCCATGCTTCCAGGAAGAACTCCCGCGTTATCCGCCAGACCAAGCAAAATCAACCCTGGTCCGCCGAGATGGATCAGCCATGTCAGGCTGGTGCGCCTGGAAACGGGCTCGATGATTGCAAATGAAAACATCTGTTACTTAGAGGCGATTTTACCGCCGGCGGATGGCAAGACTTCAGTCAAGAAGTGTCAAGCGCAGGCAACTCGGCCACTACCGAAAACGGAGTTCCGGGGCCCGCGGCAAGGCTCCAATCTCCTCCGCGCAGCGGTAAAAGAGGATGAGGCCTTCCAGGCAGGCTGAGTCGAGATAGTAGTGGATGTTGTGCGTAAGGTAGTCGCGCACGGTGTCTGGGGACAGGTTCAGGCGAGCGCTCCAGTCGGATACGATAGTCTCGCGATTTATCGGGCCGAGGCCGTGGTCTCGGGATAGCCTGAATACTTCGGCTAGGCTGTTGCTGTCCCTGCCCGCGAGCGCCTGCCGGCGAATCGCCCAGAACGCAAAGACGAACGACTTGCCGGTGCGCGCGATCCATTCTTCTGCGAGATCAAGCGTGACATACCGCGTGCGGTCCACCTGCAACGCCGGATCTCCTATAAGCAACGCCGCATCGCAGCTTGCGAGCATATTGTCGAGATCGGGAGACATCGGAACATATTCACGCACGTCTCCCAGCCACTTCGCGAAGAGAATCTTCGTCAGGGCAACCGAGGTCATCGAGGAAGTGTCGAGCGCCACCGTGCGCACTTGTTCGACCGGCACCTTGCTGACGAGCAGAATAGACCGCACTGCGCTTTTTGCGGCGATCGCTACATCAGGAATGATGACCAGATCGGAGATAGTCGCGTAAGCCGCGGCCGGGATGATGCCGATATCGGCCGCCCCCGTCCGCAACGCCTCCGCGCAGGCGGAGGGGATGGTGTAGGAAATATCGAAGTCCGCGCCCGCTTCTCCATGCTCAAAGTCCCACAGGAGAGGGGCCGTGTTGAGATAGGAAATGGCCGAAATCTTCAACCGGCTCATGTATTTACGAATTCTAACAAAAGCCGTGTGCGCGCCCTCACAGACAGCCTTCTTGCGCGGACGGTAGAGTCCCGCCATCATGTCGAGCCCTGTCTTGACCAGTTCTAATTCTGTATCTCAGCCCGCCTCCTATTTATTAGCCCTCGCGCTGACGCCCGGTTTGGGTCCCACCCGCGTGAGAAAACTGGTGGAGCATTTCGGCAGTGCGGAACGAGTGTTCCACGCGAGCCTCACGGAACTTGAAGCGACCGGAATGCCGGTCGTTTCAGCACAATCGTTGGCGGCCGGCAGGTCAATGGAACTTGCGCAACAGGAAATCGCCAAGGCCGTCGAGTGCGGCGCAAAAATTATTGCTCTCGAGGATTCCGCCTACCCGGCACGCCTGAAGGAAATCTATGATCCGCCGGTCGTGCTGTTCGTGCGCGGAAGTGTCGAAGTGCTTTCTAGTCCCGGCATCGCGATGGTCGGTACGCGTCATCCAACTCCCTATGGGTTGGGCATGGCCGAACGGTTGTCGAAGGATCTGGCAGCGCGCGGGCTCGTGATCATCAGTGGTATGGCGCGCGGCGTGGACACGGCATCGCATCGGGGCGCGATTGCAACGGGGGGGCAAAACGGTGGCTGTGTTCGGGACCGGCATTGACGTGATGTATCCCAAGGAAAACTCGCGGCTTGCCGAGCAGATACTGTCGCTAGGCGGCGCATTGATTTCCGAGTTTCCCATTGGCACGTTTGCTGCGCCGCAGAATTTTCCCATTCGAAATCGGATCATCAGCGGCATGTCGGCAGGCGTGCTGGTGGTGGAAGCCGCTGAATACAGCGGAACCCGCATTACCGCCCGCTGCGCCCTCGAACAGAACCGGGATGTTTACGCGGTCCCGGGCAACGTGACGAACAAAAGTTCCTGGGGACCCAACACTTTGATCAAGCAGGGAGCCAAGCTGGTCGCGACCTGGGAAGACGTTTGGGAAGAACTACCTACGGACATTCAGGAGAGCCTCAACTCGGTACGGGATGAATCCTCGCCGCCCGAAACTGCATCTCTATTCCCCGACGACGCCACCTCGCCTCACGAGAAAAAGATCCTGAGGTTGCTGAAGTCGGATGAATCCACGCACATCGATGACCTGATGGAGCGGCTCGAACAGGGGCTTTCATCCTCCGAAATCTTTGCCGCGCTGTTCGAACTCGAACTGGACGGCAAAGTGAAGCAGTTGCCGGGAAAGAATTTTGTGAAGGCATTCTAGCTACGAGCCGCGAGCTGCGAGCGAATCCGTCGCCGATGCTGACAAAACGCTTTTTTCGAGTCACAAGGAGCGTCATGTGAAAGATTTTAAGGATCTACGAGTATGGACAAAAGCGCATTCGTTGACGTTGGGGAATTTACAAGGCGACCAGGGGGTTCCCGAGGGAAGAGTTGTTCGGACTGACATCGTAGGTGCGGCGTTCTGCATCATCGATTGGCGCCGACATCGCGGAAGGCAGTGGGCGCAGCTCGGACGGGGAACTCACGCGGTTTCTACACATCGCACGAGGCTCAGCTGCGGAGCTGGAATATCACTTGTTGCTCGGCTCGCGATCTGGAGTTGCTTTCCGACATCACGCACGGCTTGCTTGCAAAACAAAACGGACGAAGTGCAGCGGATGCTCACGTCATTGATTCAGCAAGTTCAGCCAGTCCAGCTTGTCAAGAAGGCAGCCGCCCGATAGCGGTTTTTGCGCGCTCGAAGCTCGTGGCTTGAAGCTCGCAGCCGGGGCGTCACGTTTCGCGAAATTTGCCAATTCATGCTAGTTTCGAGTAAATAGAGGAAACATTGTCCAAAGGTCTAGTCATCGTCGAATCGCCTGCCAAGGCGAAAACTATCCAGAAATATCTGGGCAAAGGATTCACGGTCGAGGCTTCTCTCGGCCACGTGAAGGATCTGCCGAAGAGCACTCTTGGTGTCGATACCGACAACGATTTCGAAACGGAATACGTCGTTATCCCTGGAAAGGAAAAGGTCCTGAGCAAGCTGAAGAAGCTGGCGCTGTCGGCCGACAACATTTATCTGGCACCCGACCCGGACCGCGAAGGCGAAGCCATTGCCGCCCATCTGGCCGAGGAGCTTGGCAATGGAGAAAAGAAGAAAAAGAAAAAGAAAAAGGAAGAGCCCGGCGAAGAGCGGATCCGGCGTGTGACTTTCAACGAAATCACGCAGCGCGCCGTACGAGCGGCATTCGAGCGCCCGCGCGCTATCGACCAGAACCTGGTGGACGCGCAGCAGGCTCGCCGCGTGCTCGACCGCCTGGTGGGCTATCAGGTGTCGCCGCTGCTCTGGGACAAAGTACGCCGCGGGCTCTCCGCCGGTCGCGTACAGACCGTTGCATTACGCCTCATCGTCGATCGTGAGCGCGAGATCAAGGCATTCGAGAAAAAAGAATATTGGACGATTGACGCCCATCTCGCCGGCCCGAAGCCGCCGGCTTTCGATGCCCGTTTCCTGGGCAAGGGCGAAGAGAAGATCGAAGTTACGAACGGGGAAGACGCCGAGAAGATCCGCGCCGCGCTCGAGAAGGCAGACTGGATTGTTCGCGCGGCAGAGAAGAAGGAACGGCGGCGTAACCCTACTCCGCCATTCACTACCAGCAAACTGCAGCAAGATTCCTCGCGCAAACTACGTTTTAGCGTGAAGCGCACCATGATGATCGCCCAGCGTTTGTATGAGGGCATCGAACTAGGCGAAGAAGGACTGGTCGGCCTGATCACCTACATGCGTACCGATTCGACTCGGGTCTCGCCCGACGCGATCACGGAAGTTCGCGAGTACGTGACCAAGGAATATGGCACGAACTATCTCCCCGAGTTGCCCAATACATATAAGGAGAAGAAGGAAGCGCAGGCGGCGCACGAGGCGATTCGTCCGACGTCGGCGATGCGGCATCCCGACCAGGTCAAGCAGTACCTCCAGGAAGATGAGTTCAAGGTTTACAAGCTGATCTGGCAACGCTTTGTGGCGTCGCAGATGAATCCGGCGGTGTTCGATCAGACGACGGTGGACATCGACGCCAAGTCCGGCACTGATGGTTTCTGGTTCCGCGTTACCGGTTCGGTCATGAAGTTTGACGGCTACCTCAAGGTTTACAAAGAGTCGGAAGAAGGGAAGGACGAGGAAGACGAAGAACTGAAGCACAAGCTGCCGCCACTCGAAACCGGCCAGAAGCTGACGCTGAAAGAGCTGAAGCCGGAGCAGCACTTCACTGAGCCACCTCCGCGTTACAACGAGGCGTCACTCGTCAAAGAGCTCGAAGAACGCGGCATCGGCCGGCCTTCTACTTACGCCACGATTTTAAGCACCATCCAGGAGCGCCAGTACGCGACGAAAATAGGCGGAAAGTTTACTCCAACGGAAATCGGCTTGGTCGTGACCGACCTGCTGGTTGAAAACTTCAAGGACATTTTCGACTTCCAATACACCGCGCGCCTGGAAGAGGAACTGGACGAAATTGAAGAGGGCAAGGAGACATGGACCGACACGCTCGCCGAGTTTTACAAAAAGTTCGCCAAGGATCTCAAATACGCCGAGAAGCACATGGAAAACATCAAGCGTATGGAGAAACCGACGGACGAAAAATGTGAACTCTGCGGGGCGCCGCTGGTGATCAAGTGGGGTAAGCACGGATCGTTCTATGCGTGCAGCACCTACGATAAGGAAAATCCCGACACCTGTAAGTTCACGAAAGAGAATCCGATCAATCTGCCCGACCTTGATTCGGCCGACTTGCAGGAAACGGCGCAGGAGGAATACTGCGAGAACTGCGGTCGCGTCATGGTGCTCAAGCGCGGACGCTTCGGGCAGTTCATGGCATGCACGGGGTATCCCGATTGCAAGACTACGCGGCGGCTGGATCAGGGTAAGCGTGTGCCGGATATTCCGCTCGATGAGAAGTGTCCGGACTGCGGCCGCAACCTGATCATCCGTCACGGCCGTTTCGGCGAGTTCACGTCGTGCAGTGGATATCCTGAGTGCAAGTACGTAAAGCAGAACTTCATCGGGGTGAAATGTCCGCTCTGCGGAGAGGGCGAGTTGGTCGAAAAGCGGGCGCGAAAGGGCAACACGTTTTATGGATGCTCGCGTTATCCGAAGTGCAAGTTCACTTCGGCGGCCAAGCCGATTCCGGAGAAGTGTCCCGACTGCGGGCACGAATTTCTGGTCGAGCGTATTCGCAAGGATGGGCCGGTGATCGCGTGTCCGAATAAGGAGTGTGATTATGAGCGCGCGGTTGAGGGCGTAGCCGGAGCGCCACAGGCTGTGTAGACAACAGAACACGAGGCGACACAATGGCGAAAAAAGCGACTGCACAGGATGCGCAGGTTGTCATGCAACTCTACGATCTGCGCCGCGAAGCCGAGATGCGCAAGGCGAGACATTGGTGGACGGTTGAGTTCTGGCCTGCCAACGCCGACGACTTTGTGAAGGTGGCGAACACGTTTCCCGGCCAGGAAAATGCCTGGCTGCGCCAGGTTGGCGGCTATTGGGATATGGGCGCGTCGCTCGTGTTGCACGGGGCAGTCAATGAGAATCTCTTCCTGCAGCCCGGCATCAGCGGCGAGATGTTTTTCATCTTCGCCAAGATTTATCCGTTTCTGAAAGAGATTCGCCAGAAAATGGGCAATCCTGATCTCTTTCGCAACATCGAGAAGGTAGCCACCGGATCGAAGTTCGCCCGAAATCGGTTGGAGCGCATGGTGGCGACGCAAGCGCAGCGCCGCAAGACGATGGCGGAGAAAAAATCCGCATAGCCTTCAATGAGCCATCTCACTTCTTGTAAACAGCGCTTCTGCTATCCTAATTTGTTGTGCGAATGCTCTGGTGGTTTCTCATCCTCGGAGCCAGTGCAGCGGTAGTCGTGTTGGTGGCGATGTTTCTGTACGTGCAGGTGCGACATCAGATGAAGCGCCCCGCCGCCAGTCCGAAACCGCAACTCGACGACCGGAACCAGCCTCCCGCGGAGGGTTGATCCAAAGAGGAAGCAACAAGAGGAGCAACAACGATGGCGAAACTCGCGACGCAAGCGTTGGATCGGCCAAGCACAAGCGTGGAATGGGCGAAGCAAGCCGGTATCGTGATCGGCGCGAGCTTGGTCGTCGCCCTGTGTGCGCGCGTGACAGTTCCGCTGCCCTTCACGCCCGTTCCCCTGACGCTGCAGAATTTCGGTGTCCTGCTCGTGGGACTGTTGCTGGGATCGCGCCGTGGGTTCGCCGCGCTCGCGCTCTATCTGGTGGAAGGCGCGTCCGGTATGCCGGTGTTCAGTCCTGCTGGCCCCGGCGGAATCGCGCAGATCATCGGCCCGACCGGCGGATTTCTGATGGCCTATCCGCTGGTTGCGTTTACGGCAGGTTGGATTTACGAGCATACTGCGCGTCGCTTCGCCTGGGCCGCGCTGGCTGCTTTCACAGGCGAGGTCGTACTTTTTGTGGGAGGACTAGTCTGGCTGTTTGTGCTGACTCATTCCCTGTCGCTGGCGATCAAGTTGGGACTGTACTGGTTCCTCTTCGCAGAGGTCATTAAGATCCTGATGGCTGCGGGATTTGCCGCGCGCTGGAACAAAAGACTTACTCCGCAGGCCTGATGTGCATTGAAGTAGAAACGCAGCGTGCTGCGTCTCCCAAGGCACCGGGTGCGGCCGCTGTCGGCGGAGACGCGGCGTGCCACGTCTCTACTCTGCGGCACGAATAGTTCCGCAGAAATTGGCGTCGAGAATTGTGAATTCTATGAGTACTGTTTCCGCTCCCGTTCGCGATATCACCGTGGCCCACAGTCCGGACTCTGACGATGCCTTCATGTTCTACGGCTTGGCGACCAACAAAGTCCGGGTGCCCGGTTTGCGCTTCACTCATACACTCTGCGATATCGAGACGCTGAATCAGAAGGCGCAGGATGGCGTTTACGACGTGACGGCAGTTTCGTTCCACGCGTATCCCTACATTCAAGACGACTACGCGCTCATGTCCTGCGGCGGCAGCGTGGGCGATGGCTACGGTCCGATGATTGTCTCGCCCCGCCCGTTTACCCAGACCGAGATCAAGAAGATCAAAATTGCAGTACCCGGCAAGCTGACGACCGCCTACCTCGCGCTGATGCTCTTCGCGCCCGGCATCGAGGTCGAAGTCGTGCCCTTCGACCAGATCATCCCTCAGGTTCTCGAGGGCAAGTACGAGGCTGGACTCATCATCCACGAAGGCCAGTTGACTTATGGAAAGTCGGGATTACAGCGAGTTGTCGATTTGGGTAAATGGTGGCAGAGAATAACCGGTCTGCCATTGCCGCTGGGCGGAAATGCGATCCGTCGCGCGCTCGGTGCGGAGACGATCGCCAGCGTGACGCAAGCTTTGCGCGACAGTATCCAGTACGCCATCGATCATCGCGAAGAAGCCCTCACCTATGCCATGCAATTCGCCCGCGATCTCGATCCCCAACTTGCCGACAAATTCGTCGGCATGTACGTCAACGAGCGTACGCTTGATTATGGCGACGACGGTCGCGAAGGCGTCCGGCGCTTGCTGGATATGGGGCACAAGGCGGGGATCATTCCTCAGACGCCGCGGGTGGAATGGGTGTAAGAAAGACGTAGTATCTACTGCACCCTGTCCTCAAACTCGAACACCGGATCCACATCGACCGGCACATCTGACGCGGCTTTCAGCGCGGTGTTCAACTCTTCCGGCATCGGTCCATACTTCTTGAACCAGCTCTCGGCACGCGCACGATCCCCCATGGCTTCGATCTCCAGGAGTTCCTTCGCGAGGTCAGCGAGTGCGCCGGGCATCTTCTCGAAGTCAATCGCATAGCGGCCGTTCGTGTTGCGCCGAATTGCGCCGCGTTCTGAGAGATAGTTAAACTCCATCATCTCGGCTTGGCCGTGGGCCTCGGCGGTACCGAAGCGTACGGTGCGGAAGATCCCGCCCACGTAGGACGAGTAGAACTCTTGCATCTTTTCTTTCGGCAGCGCGCCGTGGTCCACCAGCCACTTCAAGCTGAACATGCCGCAAACGTCGGCTTTGGCTTCTTCCAGTCCACTGAACTGATGGCCGATGGCTTCGCGAATGCTGACTTTGCCGGCCGCTGTCCGCGCGAATGCCGGGCCGAGCCCGTGACAGATCTCGTGCATGATCGTGCTTTGCAGATAACCCTCGCCGCTGACTTTGGCAGCCTGCGCCGGTTCCATCAGCTTGCGCGCGACTGGCAAGATCACGTAGTTCACGCGCGCGTCCATGAAGTTCTTGAAGAAAAGTTTCTTGCTGCCTTTCTGCTCGTGAACGCGTGGATCGTTGGGCAGATTGTCGGCGACGGCCTGATATCCGTGGGTGAGATCGCCGGCGCGGAAGGGGGTATCGATGACTTCCATCGGCGTTTCCAGGCCACGTTTCGAGGGGCGGTCTTCGGGAGACAGGGGCAGCGCGTCCTGAATATCGGCTACATATTTCTGGAAGAGTTCCAGCTTCTTGCTCTCGCGCTGGTTGCGCACTATGACGGCCGCTCCGTAGGAGCCTTTAACTCCGAGGAGGCTGTCCATGTAGGTTTCATAGGGCGCGAAGATGATGTCGAACTTCGGATTCTTTAAGTCGAGCCAAGCCAGATCGCTTGGGAAGTAATCGTCGCTGAGCAGCGCATCGGCCCGGAGTTCGAGAAACTTGGCGAACGCCGGATCGTCGCTTAGCTTCGCCGCGTCCCGCAATGCTTTCGCCGCCGGCTCCAGGAATGGACGGTAGAAGATGTGGTAGGGAACCGCTTCCAGCATGCTGTCTTTCCACCGGACAACGGTGAACTGGTCGTAGATTGCTGCCTTCTGATCGGGATGTTCCTTTACGTACTGCTCGACTTGTTCGCGCGTCAGCCCCGCCGGATAAAATCCGCGGCCTGGAGGCATCGGGTCGGTGCCTACGAAGGGTTTATTTTCGTCGATCAGATCGAAGCGGGAAGCGTTCAGCTTCAGGTAAGTCCGCAGCTTGACGTCGCGCGGATTCTTGCTCGCAGCAAGCGACTGATAGAGCGCCAGTGCTTCCGGGTCGCTCTGCCGCCAGAAAATACTTTCCAGATACCCGCAAGCCTCGACCAGCTTGCGCACCAATTTTTGCTCGCGAGCGGTCAGGCCGGTCCGATTGAATGGCATGCGGACGCGGCGGAACTTGGCCAGGCGCTTGTCCAGGTCGGGGGCGACCTTTAAGCCCGCAGAGACCGGTCCTTTGGCTGCCGATCCGGTCATGCTGCGGGTCTTCTTTCGTTGAGCGAAACTTGAAATGGACATCAGAAGAATGAGAATAATCAGGAGTCCGTAATTTTTCATTGAATGCATTTAATTTTATCAAAAGTCTTGACGCCGCCCTAAAGGCTTGCTGAACAAGTGAGAGACCACCTCCGCCCCTAAAGGGGCGCTCGAAAGGGCGGTGTTCGGCGTCGCTGAGGCGATACCATTTTTTCCGCAAGAGCCAAGGCGCTATCATTAGACATATGCCCGGGCAAAACGGCGCCCAGACGCTGCTCATTGATGCCGATGACACGCTCTGGGAGAACAACATCTATTTCGAGCGCGCGATTGGACGCTTCATCTCTTTCCTGAATCATCGCGAGTACTCGCCTGAGCAGGTTCGGGAAGTTCTGAATGATGTCGAGCGGGATTCCATCGTGAAACACGGGTATGGGCTGCACAGCTTTGCTCACTCGCTGGTCGCGACGTTTGAGACGCTATCGGTTGAGCCGGTCACGCCCGAGTTGCACGAACGCATTCACAGCTTCACCCACCAGATTTCCCAGCATCCGGTGGAGATTCTTGCGGGCGTCCCCGAAACTCTGGCCTACCTTTCCGAGCGGCATCACGTCATCCTCATGACAAAAGGAAACGCCGTCGAGCAAGCGGGGAAGGTCGAGCGTTCGGGGCTGAAAGAGTACTTCGCAGCGGTCGAAATCGTCCCTGAGAAGGAAGAGAAGGCCTATCGCTCAGCAATCGCCAAATACGCGTTGCAGCCCGAAAGCACTTGGATGGTCGGAAACAGCCCCAAGTCCGACATCAATCCGGCTCTGGCGGCGGGACTGCATGCCATCTTCGTGCCTCATGGTGACACGTGGATTCTGGAACATGAGGAACTGGCAACGGCTGCGGCACCCCAGCGATTGCTGGTGGTGAAGCGGTTCGCCGACCTGCGCTCGCACTTCTAAATTCCTGCCAGATCACTGCACCGTAAAATTGATCGTGTTCGAGTTCTTGCCGCCTGATCGTACGTACACCGGAAACATGCCCGCATTCATGACATCCACGGCGGACACTTGTGCCATTACCTTCGCCCCAGTTCCGTAGGTAGAGGGAAGCGCGCCTCCGTTCCAGTACACGACCGAGTCGGTGCCGAAGCCGCTGCCATTCACGGTAAGCGTGAAGGCTGGGTCGCCGGCATTCGTCATGTTGGGTGAAAGACTGGTGATGCTGGGTGCTCCACCGCCGCCTCCCATGTTATTAGATCCATAACCACCGCATCCCGCGATGGACAGGGTCACGATCACCAGCAGACCGAGACAAATACGCGGCACAAGCACCTCCGACGTGCGCAACTTTTGGTAAGCGTAACAAGCCGCCGCGCCAGCGATGTCATCGGTTTGTCATTTTCTTGTTGAATCGAAGCAGATCCCCGCCGCAGCGATGCACCGGTGATTTGTTGGGAATTCGAGCTTCTCTATCCAGAAGCCCTTCATGCGGAAGCTCGTGCTCGTTGTGTGCGCCGCCTAACGCCCGCCCAGAAGGAGCCAACGCCGGCGTGATCTGGGAAGTTGACCTGAAACATCACTGTGCCATCCGTGAGTAGAAAGCTCATCCCCACACCCGCTGGCGGCTGGTGTATGAGCGTCTGCAGCGATTGCGCCAGTAAGATATCGGTGAGGACTAGTGTGGCAACCGCTAAAGAGAGTCCTTTTCGCGTTGAACTAGAGCCAGCCGCCATCTTTGGATCCTCGTGCCCTGTGTCTCCCAATCGTGAGAGGCAGGCAGGGAGCACCGTTCCCGGGCTGTTAACTCGGGCAGCCCCATTTAGTTGTCCGTAGATCACCCACCAAGCCTTGCCGCGCGTCGAGTACCGCCCGCTCCCCGCTCTCCTTCGATCCCCTGCTGCTAACCATGAGAGTGTAGTGGACCAGTAACTGCCAGGCCACCTGTCCCGTTGGACATACCTCGTCTGCATCCGGACCGCATCGTCATACACGTTCGTGATCTGCCCAAAGCCGTCCATCGGCGGAAGAATGACTCACGCACCGCGCCTGCGCGCAATCTGTCAGGTCGCAGGACACGGTGCAGCTACTCCACATCCCCCCGCCGTGTTGCCTGAGAGCACGGAGCAGGAGAAGCGACGTGAAACACTTCGGTCCCCCACGGACATGTGTGGGTTGCGGATTGGTGCTATTGAGTGTCTTTCTATTTGCCGCAACCGCCGCCGGACAACTGGTCGTCAATCCCTCCACCGTGAACTTTGGCAGCGTTCAGATCGGTGGCAGCGTGTCACAATCAGTGGTTCTCAGCAATGCTCTAAGTTCAAATCTAACGATTTCCCAAGCAACTGTATCAGGTGCGGGATTCGCCTTCAGTGGGCTCGGCCTCCCGGCGACGCTGGCTCCGGGGCAGAGCGTGAGCCTCACCACGACTTTTGCGCCACAGTCCGCCGGCGGCGTTACGGGCGGGGTCTCTTTGGCATATTCGTTTCCCAAGACCAAGTCTCGCGGGAAGGGATCTCCAAACTCGAACGGCACAGCGACGCTTTCTTTCACCGGTACCGGCACAGGTCCAGGTCAACTCACAGCAAATCCGAGCAGCTTGAATTTTGCAAACGTCCAAGTCGGGGGCAGCTTGACTCTGATGGAGTCGTTGACGAACAGCGGTGGGGCGACCGTGAATATCTCGCAGGCCACCGTCACCGGGGCTGGATTTGGCATGAACGGGCTGAACGTTCCTCTCACGCTCAATCCTGGGGCAAGCGTGACCTTCAGCGCGGTGTTCGCGCCGCAATCGGCTACCAACGCAGGCGGTAGCATCACCGTAACCTCGGACGCCTCTAATTCACCTTTGACGGTCCCGCTCTCTGGCACCGGCACCAGTCAAGGTCAAGTTACCCTCACTCCAGTAGCATTGGATTTTGGCAATGTGACTGTGGGCACCAACGTCAGCCGGGCCAGCAGCCTTAGTGCTAGTGTTGCGAGCGTAACAGTTTCATCTGCAAGTGTGAGCAGTGCGGAATTCTCGCTCACCGGCATTTCCTTTCCGCTAACAATTGCAGCCGGGCAAAGCGTGCCGTTTACCCTGACTTTTGCTCCACAAACATCCGGTACGGCTACCGCTGTCCTATCCATCACCAGTAGCGCCTCGAATGCTCCCACCGAGGCTCTGGGTGGGAATGGCGTCGCGCCACCGCCGCACAGTGTCTCTCTGTCATGGGGGAATTCTGGCTCCGGAGCTGTCGGCTACAACGTCTATCGCGGCAGCACCTCGGGAGGCCCATACAACAAGATCAATTCGGCGCTAGATGCAACTGCTGCATATAGCGACGACTCGGTCCTGGCTGGGCAGACCTACTATTACGTGGCGACGGCAGTTGATGGGAGCGGAATGGAGAGTCCGTATTCCAATGAAGCCCAGGCCGTAATCCCGAGCCCATAACATCCTTCAAACCTCTCGACAAAATTCGTCTGCGCTGGTCGCGTGAAAAGAGGGCACGACTTTCATCGTGCCCTCCCTCGTCTTAGAAGCGAAACACCAGACCAGTCGAGACCCGGACATTCTTCTTATCCGTTTCTCCTCCGGAACGAAACAGGAGCCAGTCCGCCTGCACCATCCGCCATGCGAGATGGTTGCCGGCGTTGACATCCAAGCCGCCGCCGAACGCCATTGCGAAAGCGTTCGCTGTCTCTCCTCCTCCGCCCGCGCTAGCTCCACCGAACAGAGCATGAACGAACGGAGTTACTCGTTCCGTGCGCGCCGACAAGGTGGGGCCGACCATGTAGGTGTACATGTGGCCTCCATTCTTGTAACTCCCGCTGACGTCACCGGTAATGCCGAACCAGCGATTGACATTTCCGGTAACGGCTGTATTCCAGCCGTTGGCATTGATTGAGGGAGTGAAGTGACTGAACTGGTAGCCGCCGAAGACTTCCACACTTGGAGTCTCCTGCTGAGCCAATGCAGGCACCACGAACGCAGCAATCGAAATTGCCACGATTATGAGCTGTCGCATAACTTCTCCTTGTTACTGAATTCTTTGGACTCGCTGCCGCACCCCACTGCGGGTCCGAAGTCGGGGCCAGCATTGCGCGGGCACACTGGTCTGTCGATGCACCGGAAGTCATCTGGCAGTAATTCTGTCCTCAACCGGTAAGTGCAGTGAAAATCAGGAGTTAAGATCTCATCGCAATTGAGGCGGCGGAACGCTATGAGGGCTGATCTCTCGTTTATCGCTGGCAAGCCAGGACCAAAGCGGCAGACAGAGCCTACCCTGAGCGAAGGGAGTGTCCGCCCCACCAGGGCCATAAAGACACAGGGCCGGGCCCCGGAATTGCTTCCGGTCCCGGCCTGCGCTTCCATCAACTTGTGACCGACTTAGTTCGTCGGGGCGGAGACGTTGGCGGAGCTCGCCGTGGTGGCGGACACTTGGCCAACCGTGGGTGCGTTTGCACCGTAACGTGTCAAACGCGGGAAGAAGGGCGTCACTTCGAATGGCATTTTGTCGCGGGCCGAGGTGATCGCTACCGGCTGCGCTTTTACCATTTCGACTTTGTTGTCCCAGGGATTGAGCTTTACTCGTCCACCGAGGGGTAACGCAGCGATCTGGTCGAGCTTGTTCCAGTCGAGCGCGGGAGCCGAGGTGGCCAGTTGCGACATGCGGGTGACGGTGCCGTTTTCGGCGATGTTGTTGCCCAGGTGCGCTTGCAGCAGAGCGGCCAGTTGCGGAGCCCGCGTCTGTAGGACCTTGATGAACAGGCCGGCGGCGTCGAGCTTTTGGGCGTAGGGCGAGTTCTTCAACATCTCGATGGCCTTTTTGTCGGCGGCAGCTTCCTCTTCAGGAATGTGCTTGAAGCCGAAGTTTTGATACGTGCTTTCATCAGAGAAGAGCATACGGTCGTTGAAAGCGTATTGGCTGCCGAGGTTGTGTCCGAGGACGATATGAGCCAGTTCGTGCGAAAGCACGGCGGCCAGGCTCGCTTCGTCGGGCAGAACGTCGATCATGCCGCGGCTGATGACAATGGTGTTGCCCACGCTGAAAGTTTCGAGCGGGGACGTGATCAGCACACGGGTACGAATCGGGCGCGGCAGTTCGATATTGTTGGTGATCTGCAGATTGTTGACGACGGTTTGCAGGACTTTGTCCAGTTCGCCTTCGGGCGCCATCAATCCGGAGCGCTCCAGGCGTTCGAGAACGTTGTCTTCGGCTTGCTGCTGCCATTCACGCTGCGCGGCGAGCGGAGAAGCATCCTGCGCGCTGGGCGTTTCGTCTTTCACGCTGTCCACGCGGATCTGTGTCAGTTCGTCGTTGGCGGCGCCGGTCTTCAGGTTGTATCCCCACATACGGGTCTGGGCCTTGAACGCGATCTTGTTCTTGGCTCCGGCGGTGAAGTCACCTTCTTCGCTGTAGATGTAGGTTGGCACCCAGTAGCCGGGGATCAGGTTCAAGCGCCAGCTATCCATGTGGAAGTAATAAGTGTTGCGCGAAGCGCGGGTATAAGTGCCGTTCAGGCGGACGATGTTGAAATCCTGGTCCTCGATCCAAATACGGCCCAGGAAGCGGCCCTTGCCGGCGTCTTTCTTGGGCGTGACGTCGAACACCAGGGTACGGACGTCGCCGGTGAACTCGCGCCGGATGTAGCGGAACTCATAGTGCTGGCGATCGAAGTCATTGCGGTCGGCGTAGATCATCCAGGAGAAGCCCAAGGGCTGGTACTGGAATTTGAACATTTTCGTGAAGCCGCCGAGCAGCCGCTTCTGCATGCTGTCTTCTTTGTCTTTCAGATAGTCGTTGCGGTCGATGGAATCGGTCAGGTCCATGCGGCCGAGGAAGTAGCGGTCATCCTTCGGAACGGGACCCAGCGCCGTGTCTTGTGTGAGGTTTTGCAGATAGGTCTCGACCACGGGCGTGCGGGCGGACAGCATCTTGATGAGGCCCTTTTCGCGCTCGATGAAGCGGTCGACAACCTGATCCATGGTGACAGGCACGGCCTGCGCGATTGGCGCAGCAGGAGCAGCGGCGGGTTGGGCCGCAGCCGGTTGGCTCGCCGAAACGGGTTGCTGGGTTTCCGGCGCGGGCGCCGATTGCTGGGCCACTGCCCCAATGGTCAGGACTAGCAGGGCCAGAACCATCCAATTCAAAGTGCGCATGACTCTCATCTCCAAGAATTTCAGTACGCCAACTGAAACACCACGTGCACGATCGCCGTGGAGTCCACTGGCTGTCCGTTCCGCAAAGCCGGTTTGAAACGCATCTTGTTGGCGGCTGCGATGGCGGTTTCATCGAGCCCGTGGCCCAGACCGCGGACCACGCGATTCACGTGCAACTGTCCATTGGCGCTGAACATGACTTCGAGCAGCACCTCACCTTCGAGTTTCAGGTTGCGAGCCTCTTCGGTGTAAGCCGGGTTGGGCTTGAAGGTGATTTCAACTGAAGTCGTGGGCGGACCGCTGTCCAGGGTCCGCTGCGTGTTGGGCTTGATTTGGGCGATCTCTTGCGCGCCAAAGCCAGAGGCCTGTACTCCTCGTCCACTGCTCCGGCCATCGCCGTTTCCGGGGGTTGCAATCCCTGTTCCAAAATCGGCACTGGCGACCGTTCCCTTGATCCCTTTGGCCCCGCCTGAGCCGTTACCATTCCCCGGGCCGACCGGCATGTCGAACGAACCGGCTGCGGCCGCAACCAGCTTGGCGTTGGCCTTGCTGTTTTCATTAGGCTTCAAACCGTTGGGGTCTCCAAATCCGCCAGTCTGCACCCTCTGGATGGGAGCATTGACGGTAGGCTTCACGGAACTGCCCGCAAAATCGCCAGTATGTATCAAAACGGGACGCGCCCCGCCTGGAATGGGCTTGAGGACAGCGGGCGCGAAATTGTTCAGTGCCACTTTGGGAGCTTCCACCTCGTGCTGCTGAGGCTTGGTCGTGCGAATTTCCTTGGGAACGATCAGCTTTGGAGCTTCGAACACGGGCGCTGGTTTCAGCAGCTTGGCATGCACCGGCAGAGGCTTCGGAGGCGGTGGCGGCTCAGGCCTCAGCGAAGGCAGCGGAATCAGTTCTGTTACGTGGAAGTTCAGGCCGGTCTTTAGCTCTTCGGGCATGAGCAACCCGAAAAAGAGAAAGCACAGGATGAAACAGATGAGCAGACCATAACTGGTTGCGAAGGTCCGCCAATCCCACTTTTTCTCGGGCAAAAGGCCGAGCCGAAATCCACGTTCGTACGTAGGCATTTCCTGACTCCAATATGGGGGCCCAAGGTGGGGAGAGCGCTTGGGGCTGGAGTCTCAACATTAGGGGATGATGAGGCGGGGGTAAACGTGTCGCCTGCGCCTGTCCTTTGGTAACCATTCGCCACCATAACGGATTTCTTGGTTACTTTTCAGTTATGTGCTTGCGTCGGGCAAAGAAATAGAACACAGGAATTCCAGCCAGAATGGCGAGCGTTCCATAGGCGGAATTCGGCAGATTGTCCTTGAAGGTTGCGCAGAGAAGCCGCGCCGAAAACGCTACGAATAGTGCCGGGACTACGGGATATCCCCAAACGCGATAAGGCCGATCGGCCTGAGGATGGCGGTAGCGAAATACGAAGATAGTGCTACCGGCGATCATGTAAAACAACCATTCGGCAAAGATTGTGAGTGAGAAGAATTGTCGAAAATTCCCTCCCAGCAACAAAAGGATGATCGCCAGTGTGCACTGCACGATGATGGCGACCGAGGGCGTGCGGAAGCGGGGATGGACTTCGGCGAGGGACTTGAAGAAATATCCGTCGCGGGCCATAGCGAAGGGCACACGGGCTCCGCTCATGATGGTGCCGTTCAAAGTCGCCAGCATGGAAATGGCCATGGCGGCCGAAACCAGGCTCGCGCCGTTGCGTCCGAGTACGAGAGCGACAGCATCCGAAGCGGGCCGTTCTGAAATAGCAACCGCCGAAGCGGGAAGCACGTATTGCACCGCCGCGTTGACGAGGATGTATAGCAGTCCAACCGTGGCCACACCAAAGATGAGAGCCACCGGAACGTTGCGCTGGGGATTGCGGACCTCGCCCGCCACCATGTTCAGATCGTTCCATCCGTCGTAGGCCCAGAGTGCGGCCACCAGCGCGGCGAAGAATCCGGCAACACCACCTTTTGCTCCGATGAACTCAGTCGCAAAATTCGACCACGAGCCGCTGCTGTAGGAGAAACCAATGGCCACGATCCCAAGAATGGTGGCGACCTTGAGCAGGGTGAACAGGAGCTGAAATTCTCCCGCTTTGCGTACGCCGATGTAGTTCAGCCACGAAATCAGGATGGCGGCTCCGATGGCTACCAGTTGCCCATAGGTGATCGAGAAAGGCTGCGTCAGGAACGGGTGGGAAAGGAACGAAAACACCGGGAACGTTCCAAGGATTCGAACCAGTCCAGTCGTGATGGTTGCTATTGAACCGGGCTTAGCAATCAGGAACCAGGTCCAGCCGTAGAGAAAGCCAAGAAGAGGACCGTAGGCGTCGCGGACGTAGACATACTCTCCGCCGGCCTGCGGCTTCATGGCACCCAGTTCGGCATAGGTCAGTGCGCCGAAGAACGAGAGGACGCCGCCGACCATCCAGGCGAGATAAACAAGCCGGGCCGAGCCAACCGCCTGCATCATCTCGGCGGGAACAAGAAAAATGCCGCTGCCAATGATGGTACCGACAACTATCGCCCCGGCATGGGAGAGTCCAAGGTCGCGGGCTAGTTCGGGACGATGGATTGAGGGCATTGTGAGTGCTAGCGAAAGATTCTAACCGCAGAGCAAGCTGAGATCGCGGAGAAATGCGAGTCACATCTCCCGGATTCTCTGCGTACTCCGCGTACTCTGCGGTTCAAGCTCTTGACTCAACTTTCCATGGCAAGCTTGCCAGGTATCCGATCACGAACGTCACTGTCGTGCCGATCGCGACCCACCAGGTCCAGGGAACGTGTGTGCCGAGCCATAAATACAACTCAATTCCAAATCCGCAAATCATGCCAATGATCGCGCCGTTCTGGCGCGCGCACTTCGTCAGCACGCCCAGCAAGAAAACTCCCAGCAGCGCGCCGTACGCAACCGACGCGATCTGCAGGCCGACTTCGATTACGCGTCCAACGCGATGTAAGGCAATCACCGCCAGCGCGAACAGTACAACCGCCCACGCCACCGTCGCAAGACGCGCGAGACGGAGCCGCCTCCTCTCGTCCAAGTCGGGCCGGAAGCGGAGATACAAATCCATCATCGAGCTCGACGAAAGCGAATTGAGTGCCGCGCTCAAGTTCGACATGGCCGCCGCGAGAATTGCCGCGATCAGCAGACCAGCTATTCCACGCGGCATGTGGGTGACAATGAAGGTGGGATAGATGCGGTCAGCTTTTCCGAAAGCTGAAGAGGGCGCCTGGTAGTAGGCGAACAGCATCACGCCCGCCAGGAGAAACAACCCAAACTGAAACAGAATTACCGCGCCACTCGAGAGTAGAGCTAGTGTCGATTGCCGCTGGCTGCGGGCGGCCAGCAGCCTTTGCACAATCAACTGATCGGTACCGTGACTGGCGGTGATAAAAAACGCTCCGCCGATGATCCCGGCCCACAGCGTGTAAGGTTTCGACAAATCCAAATACGGAAACTGCGGGCTGATTGGCGCGTCGAAGACCTGAAATTTGTGAAAAGTGTTGGCGATGTCATGCACGGAATTCCAGCCGCCCGGCACTAGATGCAGAATCGTGAACAGCCCTACCAGGGTTCCGCCGACATAGATAAAGGTCTGCACCACATCGGTCCAGACGACTGCGGCGAGCCCGCCCTCGAAGGTATAAATCAGCGTAAGCAGCGTAATGATCGCGATGGAAGCAATCTCGCCGGTACCCAAAGCAATCGAAACCACAATGGACACGGCGTAAACGCGCACACCTTCCGCCGCCGCCCGCGTGAGCAGAAAGAGCGCTGACGTAACCGTGCGCAGCCGCGGACCGAAGCGACGCTCGATGAGCTGGTAGGCGGTGTAAAGGTCTCCGCGAAAATAGTGCGGCAGCAGAACAAAACTAATGATGATGCGTCCGACCAGGTACCCCATCACCACTTGCAGGAAGGTCAGGTTCGAATCATAGGCGAGTCCTGGACTGCTGATGATGGTAAGCGTACTGGTTTCCGCCGCTACGATCGAAAGCGCAATCGCCCACCAGGGAATATTGCGGTCGGCGAGGAAGTAATCGCGCATCGACCGCTGTCGCTTGCGAAAACGCAAACCGAAGAGCGTGATCCCCGCCAGATAGACGGCAATAATGCCGAGATCAAGTGGGCTCAGTCGCAAACGCAATTCCTTCCGGTCAATGCTGTCAGTGTCGAGATGCGGCGTGCCGCGTCTCTTGCTCGCAGCATTGTACAGGCGGATTGCAGAGGTAAGAGGTCAGATTGCAGAGGTGAACCCCGGTGGACATAGGTGCCCCCTAACATCGGTGTGATAGAACTAGCGCGTGGCGTTCTACCTAGGAATCGACGGTGGCGGCACCAAGACGCGCTGCGCGCTCGGTGACGAGACGACAACACTGGCGACGTCGGTGGCCGGTGGCAGCAACGTGATCCGCGTGGGCGAGTCGCTGGCGCGTGAAGCCTTGCACTCCGCGGTGCGCGAAGTATGTGCTGCTGCAAGGATCGATCCCAGCAGGATCGGGGGCGTCTGTATCGGCGCGGCCGGAGCAGCGCGGCCAGAGGTCGCGGGCAAAATCGAGCGCATTCTCGCGGAACTAACCCCCGCATCGATCGAAGTGGTCGGCGACACGCTCATTGCACTGGAAGCGGCCTTCGGCACCGGTCCTGGCGTCATCGCCATCGCGGGCACGGGCTCCATCGCGTATGGCCGAGACGCGACCGGGCGCACCTACCGCGCGGGCGGCTGGGGATATGCCATTTCGGACGAGGGCTCGGGACACTGGATTGGACAGCGTGCCGTCTCGGCAATCGTGCGCGCTCGTGACGCGGGGCAGGACACGTTACTGGAGGCAATGGTGCTTGAGGCGTGGCATTTGCAAACCTTCGACGAACTGGTGCAAGCAGCGAACTCGCAACCGCCGCCCGACTTCCCCCGGCTTTTTCCGGTGGTTCTAAGGGCAGCCGGGGAAGGCGATTCCAGGGCACACGCTCTCCTGGCCGACGCCGGAACTCACCTTGCTGGCTTAACGGCCAATGTCATCGACCGCTTGATGCCGCAGTCTCCCCATGTCCCAGTGGCCATGACGGGGAGTGTCTTTCGTCAGTCCACCGAGGTGTGCCAGGTTTTCTACAATGGTTTGCACGCCCGTTTCCCCGGCCTCGAAGTGCGAAACGAACTGGTGGAGCCGGTCGAAGGGGCGCTGGCCCGAGTGCGCAGAACGGGAACGACGAAGGCAGGCTGAATCGCATGATTCGGGAAGGCGAAAACACAAAAGCGTCCCCGGGCTCGGCAACTCCTCCTTCGCTCGAAACCTTCATTCACAACATTCCACTCGACGAACTGCTGCGCGCGGCCGCCAATCCGGCGCTGACTGAGGATCTGGCTATGGCGCTGCTCCAGCGGGCGGACCTGCCGGTCGAAGTGCTCGAGCGGCTATCAAAAAACGGCAGTGTGCTCAAATTGCGGAAAGTAAAGTTCGCCCTTGCCAGCCATCCGCATACGCCGCGGCGGGTTTCGGTGCCGCTGATCCGGCAGTTCTACACCTTCGATCTGATGAAAGTGTCGCTCACGCCCAGCGTGCCGGCGGACGTGAAGGTCGCCGCCGACGATGTGCTGATTTCGCGTTTGAAGACAGTTACCCTGGGCGAACGATTGGCCCTCGCCCGCCGGGGATCGAGCCGGATCGCAAGCGCAATGCTGCTTGATGGCGACGCTAGAGTCATGCAAATCGCGCTTGAGAACGCGCGGCTAACGGAAATCTTCGTGATTCAAGCCATCTTGCGTCCCGAGGCGAAGGCAGCCCTGGTGCACGCGGTGGCGCACCATCCGAAGTGGTCTTTCCGCAGGGAAGTTCGCATCGCCCTGCTGCGGACCGAGTATCTTTCGTTGGCGCGGACGCTTGAATTCAGTCACGGACTGCCGGCTCCGCTGCTGCGCGACCTGCTCCACAGTTCTCGGCTACCGGTGCGGATCAAGGAGCAGGTGTTGCGCGAACATCAGGCCGATTCTTCGTTCTGAACTTCGTACTTCTCAGTAGATCGACGGACCGAGTTAAGCTGCCTGGCCCACTGCCCGGCCCGGCTCGTTGCGAAATTTCTTTACCGCAGCGATCGCCAGCCAGATGAAGAGCGCCAGAACGATCAACTGCGTGACCAAGAATGGCGGCTCTTGCTGCGTCGGGGCCATTGCATGTAGGGCCGGCACTTTGAGGAAGCTTTGCACGACCAGGACGAAAACGTTGAGGTAGAGAGCCATCACCGCGGTCAGCACGTAAGTCCGACGCCATCCGCCGGCGAGGTGAAGAGGGTAGCGCGCCAGGATTGCAAACGCCAGCACCAGCAACGAGATGATGCCGACCTTATGGGACGGCAGCAAGTGATCGAACGGAAAGAAGAACCCGGTCACGCTGGTCAGCACGGTAGTCAACACAAAGAGCGCAGTCCAGCGGTCGAGACCCTTTCCGCTGAGCAGCCCGTACATGACTACGAAGCCTGAGACGATCCCAATCAGGCTCAACGCAGTGTGCACCACAGTAAAGGTCTGTGTCGTCATACCTAAAATCATGATGCTCCCTCCCCTTGAGAAACAAAGTCGAGATGTTACGATGCCGCGCCAGAAATTGCCACAGGAAGCAGCTTTAACGCGCCCGATCGGCAGGAACCTGCGCCTTGTCCTCACCGTGCATCAGGCCGACGATCTTCTCGTACATCCGGGAGCGCATGGCATACCGCTCACTTGCGCTCGTGATGTAGCGCACTTGCATTTCCACGCCCGACCCAGTCGGCCGCAAGTGGATAGCCGGCACCGTTGACAACGATTGCAATCGATTGTTGGTCGATGCTTTCCATTCCTGCTCGGCGCGGCTGGAGTCGGCGCGGGTTTCTTCTTCCACCAGTTTTTGGATCGCCTCCACCAGCGGGTAGGGATTCTGTCCCGCCGGGATCAGAATTTGCAGTTCATCCCATAACCATTGTCCGGCGGTCGAGAAATTGAAGAAGTGCCCTTCGATGGCGAAGCTGTTGACGAAGGCAACTTTTCGGCCGGTGGGATGGCCGCTATCGGTCCAGTTGCCGGTCTCCATGAGAACCGTGCGCAGCAGACTGATTTCAATGACTTCTCCGACCACGCCGTTGATCTCGACCCAGTCGCCCACCCGAATGCCGTTGCGGCCCATCAGGACAAACCATCCGAAGAAACCGACGATGAAATCCTTGAGCGCGACGGTGAGTCCGGCGCCTGCCAAGCCGAGCACTGTCGGCGTCTGGCTCGGAGCGCCCAGGATGACGAACGCGACCAGTAGAACAACCAGCACCTGCAGCGCGAAGCGCAAAACCGCGCGTAATGAGAATAGATGTTTTTTCTCCGCCTTACCGCCAGTGAGGAAGCGATCGACGAGGCGGCTCCCGGCGTAACCCAACGCGACAATCAGCAAAATCCAAAGAACGGACCGCAGCATGCCATGGACAACCCCGCGTTGCTGGGTTGCGACCATGTCGACCCAGTTGGCATAGACACCGCCTAGATCCTGCTGATCCTGGATGCGTTTGCCGAAGTCAGCGAGCAGTCTCTGGTCATTAGAGAAATGTTTGAGCGAATTGACGGCGTCCGCGGTGGCTTTCTTGGATCCTCCACCCTCGGCCGCATTCTTGCGGAGTCCGGAGGCCTGCGCCCGTGCGACTTGTTTCTGCGATTCTTCTTTCTGTACCCGCTGTTTCAGATCGTCGTGCTGGGCGACCAGCTTTTCTCCGAGAGCTTTCGCATCCGTGCGGGCCGATTCCAGTTTTTCCTGCTTGGTCTTCAACCAGAGCCACGCACGCACTTGTCCCGCCAGGCTACTGGCGTCGAGATCGACCGGCGCACTCGGCGAAGCGGTCGGTGCCTTGGCCGCTTCGTTGTGTCCGGCTTCATGTTCCTCGCGCAAGCGCTGCATCATTCCTTCCGGATTGCCGCCCGCCCGGATCAGATCCTGACGCGCATCCCCCAGTTCATCTTCGTCGAGTGCCTCTTGCGCTTCGAGCAGGTCGATCTGCTCCTGCAGCCCTTCCTTCTCATTCGGCTTTGCCGAGGCGAGCTTCGCGCGAACTTGATCGAGGCGAGACTGCTCGTCGCTGAGCGTTGCCTGCGCCAGTTGGATTCGCAAGCGCTGTTCTTCGTATCTGGGATCGAGATCAACAGGATGCTCAGCGGCTTCGCGGACGGCGTCGGCGAAGGCAAGGTCAACTTCATGATCGGCGAGACGGGCCGCTTCCTGCGCGTGTCGCTGTTCGTCGGGGGTGACGGCCAATATGGCCAGTTGGCGCGCAGTTTTCAGCGGGGTCTGGTCAACGAGCGGAGTCTGGGCGCTGGTGGGCGTGTTCGAGGGGCGCGAGGAATCGCGCGTCATGACGTAGCCGATGCCAGTGGCCGCAACCAACAGCAGCAACACTGCAGAGATTGTCCAGTGACGCCAGGCCATGATGTACATTCCACGACAGTCCCTGACGGGACTCATTTGTATTACAACCAACTCAGACCTAATTACAGCCTCGTTGCACGAGGGTGAGGCGCCCCTCCAGGGCATAAATCAGATCGTGACCCTTGCTGTACGGAAAGTTTAGCAGGCGCAATGCGCGTCCGAATACCCGGTCGTTCCCACAATCGGGGCGTGCTAACTTGTCTTGTTCGATGTTCGGCTGGATGCTGGCCGCCGCTGCGGCATGGGAACGCTACCATGAAAAAATTCGCCGTTGCTTTGTTGTTTTTCGTCAGCGTGTTCGCTCTCCCTTCGTTCGCGCAAGAGAATGCTCCCGAAGGATCCGATCTGCTTCGCAAGTTGGAAGCGGATTTTGCCAAGGCTGTGGCGGAGCACGGCCACGATGCCTTCGTCTCGTACTTCGCCGAGGATGGAGTCGAGTTGGAAGATGGCGGCGGGATCAAAACGAAACACGACATGCAGAAAGAGGGTACGTGGCCACCTGATTTTTCCCTGGCCTGGGCACCCGTCAAAGCCGAAATGGCGGCGTCCGGCGACCTGGGATACACCTATGGCAACTACGAACTCAAGTCCAGGGACAAAGATGGGAAGTTCGTCACACGCCATGGGAAGTACGCGTCGATCTGGAAGAAGCAGAAAGATGGTTCGTGGAAAGTGGTGCTCGACATGGGAAATTCGAGCCCGGCCCCCAAACCCGAGTGAGTACCCCGGATTCGAGAATTTCCGCCGCACTTTAGGGCCCGACAAAACAACCCGCCCCAGATAACCACTCATCGAAGGTTGCAACCTGGACCTGCCGATTGCGGCGGGAGCAATGAACTGCAGAGCAGAAGTCTCGACGTTGTCCGCCACTGCGTCGAAGTTGTTCGAGAAAAAGGGGCGTCATACCGTTTTCAAGATTGGGGCATGCGCGCTTGGCGAAGCGGGTGGAGGAGTCTGGTCACAAAAGGTCATGGATTGAGCGGATCTCCGCAGTGGCGATTGGCCGCGCTCGCGGAAATGGCCTAAACACGTCTAATGGCAGCGGGCTTCCCTCGTTTTTCGTGATTGGTCCTCCCCGTACCGGGACTACCTGGCTATACGAAATCCTCAAAGACCGCACGCTTCTTCCGGCCCCAACCAAGGAGACACGCTTCTTCGACAAGCACTTCCACCGTGGAATCGACTGGTACCGGGCCCACTATGCGCATGCCGCCGCGGACCGGCACGTCGGCGAGATTGCACCTACCTATTTTGCTTCGATCGAAGCGAGCGAACGCATCGCACGCACTCTGCCCCAGGCCAAAGTAGTGTGCGTGTTCCGCCATCCTGTGGAGCGGGTTATGTCGCTCTACAAGCTCAAGCGTGCCTATGGCCTGATTCCGTGGAATTTTGAACAGGCCATGATCTGTGATCCTGAAATGCTGGAATCAAGCCGCTACGCGACCAAGCTCAAGGCATGGCAGCGCGCGCTCGGCACAGAGCAGGTCCTGGCGATGCTCTATGACGATCTTCGCGACCAGCCGCAAGAGTTTCTGGACACATTAGTGGATTTCGTTGGTGTACCGCGATTCACGCTGACTCACTCGCAGATGATGTGCGTCCATGCTTCCGAGACCATGACGCATCCGCGCAGCTACCATCGGACCCGGCGCGCCACTGCCCTGGCCGACTGGTGCAAAGCTCGTCGGCTCGACAAGATCGTCGCAGCGGTCCGAAATTCGCCGCTCCGAAGTCTGTTTCTGGGCGGCGGTTCACCGTTCACTGAGTTTCCCGGGGATATCTTGCTCAGGCTCTACGAGCTCTTTCGGCCCGAAGTGCAGGAACTCGAAGATATGCTCAATCGGGACCTGTCAGCGTGGAAATCGATCGGCGAAGAAGCTCTCTCCGCATCCCACAGCTCGTACTGACCGCCAGTCAGTTGTGTGCGGGTGCCAGCTTCTGCCGGACCAGTTCCTCAACTCGCTCGAGCACCGCGTCCTCGGATAGGCCGGTTGAATCGATGGGGGTAGCGTCCGCTGCGGCCACCAGCGGTGAGACGGCACGGGTTCGATCGCGCTGGTCGCGCTCACGAAGTTCAGCGGCCATGGCGCTAGCCGAGGATCCCTTAACCTTCTGCTGCTCGAGCCGGCGCTGCTCGCGGATTACAGGGTCGGCGTCCAGAAAGATTTTCACGTCTGCGTCAGGGAAGACCTGGGTGCCGATGTCGCGACCTTCCATCACCACGCCACCTCCCAACCCCATTTCGCGCTGACGTGCCACCATCCACTCCCGGACCTTGGGATGAACGGAGACGCGCGAGGCAGCCTCGGTCACATCGCGCTCCCGGATGCGGGTCGAAACATCGCGTCCGTCGAGCCGCACGCGATTCCCACCAATGCGCGGATCGAGTTCGATATGCGACTCATGCGCCAGTTTGAGCAGCGATTCTTCGTCGTCGAAGGAGGTATCCCATTCGATGGCTTTCAGAGCGAGCGCGCGGTACATGGCGCCGCTCTCCAGGTTAACGTAACCAAGTTTGCGGGCGAGACGGGAAGCGATCGTGCTCTTGCCGGCTCCAGCGGGGCCGTCAATGGCGATGATGAGTTTGCGCGGGGCGGGGTCGGTCATCGGGCGAAGGGAATTGTACGCGAAAGCTTTCCGAGGATGCATTTGCAATAACCGACATTCCTGCCGGAGAATTCCACAGGCGATGCTTGCCTTGGATCACGGCAGGAAAATGACAATCTTCGATGAAATAAAACCTCGGTCCGGCAAAGCGTCGGCGAACAAGAGAGAACGCGACTTGGCCAGGCAGCTCACCAGTTTGATGGCGATAGAGGACGAAGAAACGTTGCGAAAGGCCCTAGAAAAAGATTTTTGGGATTACAGCAAAAGATTCCCGGTACCAAGAAATCCTTAAGATTTGGCGCGACGCTGTGTAGCGCTTGATACACGAGTTGCGAACTGCTTAACCTTGGCATTCTTTTCCTTCTCACTCAGGCCTTGTTCACTCATGTGCTGCTCCAGCAAAGAGGCAATTTTCTGGGCCGCCTGTGGGCGGGAAACCTTTCGATTATGAGCGCGGCCGGCAGCACTACTCCCCATTCTGATCTCCTCAGACGACCTCAATTTTACCCCCAGTCGGTCAAGAAGCATTTGACCTGCCAAATGAACTCTTCTGATTTCATCCACTTGGAGGCCGTCGGTACGTCAGGGGCTGTCCAGTTGCGGTTTTCAGGCTCGAGTCAGCTTCCCACTTGCTGCGGCCGGGTCCGCGGGACGAAGGCCTGCTTGGGTGGCGTGACCTGCAACAAAGAGCGCTTCCCCACATGCACGAAGCTCAACTCGCGAGCGGACAGAAGTGCATTGATCGCATCTTTCACACGGGAGCGCGGGACGAAATTCGAAAAGAAAGTTTCGACCTCTCCCTGATCGGCGGCGACCACACAACCCAGGTATTTGGAGATCACAGCGGATAGCGCTTCCACCACTGAGAGACTGATCCCCTCGTGGACCGCATCCGGCGCCCAGCGCGAGAGCTCGTCCCACACCGAGCCTTCTTCCGCGGTGTAGTCCACGCGCGTGATGCGCAGCTTGGCCCAGAGCTCGCCCAAAGCGCGGTCGAGCCCCGAGACGGAGAGTGATCCACCTAGCATCTCGCCGAGTTTTGCTTTCGAGATCGGCCCCCGGCGGCGAATAAGGTCGAAAGCGTCGCAGGCCAAAGGGGAATATCCTCCGCTTGTGTTCCCTTTCGGCGGCTGCTTGGGATTGCGCTCCCCCACCAGCGCATAGAAATATGGAAACACCGACGCGGCCACCAGAAACGCATTGTTCTCGTCGAACAGCGGCGCCTCATAAGCAGCCTTGTCACGCAGCAGACGCACCATGAGTTCAATGGCTTCCTTCGCGCGCGGATCGGCGAAGACGTGCTGCCAGGTGGGCAGATGATCATCCGCTCCCACCCAGGCCCCGACGAAAGTCGGCACCGGCACCGGGGGCCGCAGCGGATACATCAGGCAAAATCCGACCGACTCGAGAAACGCCCGTGCTTCATCGAGCGTGCGCACAGGTTGGCCATCGAGATGCCACTTCTGCGCCCGAGCCTGCCGGAGTTCGGTGTCAGTCATTGCTTTTGATTAAAGCACAGCTGCGTGGAGTTGTGGCTACGTTGATCGCCGCCGGCTGCGAGCTGCAAGCTACGGGCTCCGAGCAGGCTCTTTCGACACTCGGATGTTGGGTGGCTCGCAGCCCGGAGCTCGCAGCTATATCCTCTTGAACGCCTTTTGGATATCCTGCATCGAGTAACGCAGCACGATGGGGCGGCCGTGTGGGCAGCTCATCGGGTGATCTGTTTTGGCGAGTTCGGCGAGAAGCCATTCCATCTTGTTCTGTTCGAGCGGCATGTTGACCTTGATCGCTGCATGACATGCGATCGATGCGGCGATCCGCGTGCGCACCGCCTCTAAATTAATGGCCTGATCTTCGCGCGCGAGCTGCTCGAAGATTTCGCTCAGCATGTGCTCGACCTGAGAAGCGTCGACGCCGGCGGGCGCGATCTTCACCGCCACGCTGCGAGTCCCAAACGGCTCGGCTTCGAATCCGTTATGCGCGAGTTCTTCGGTAATCTCGCCGAAAATGGCCTGCTGCGCCGGAGTCAGCTCCAGTACCAACGGCATGAGGAGACGCTGGCTTTCGACACGCTGGGCGGCGCGCTGGCGCAAGATCTTTTCGAAGAGCACGCGCTCATGCGCGACGTGCTGGTCGATGATCCAAAGGCCGTCCTCGTTGACCGCGAGAATGAACGAATTCCGAATCTGGCCGACCGGCCGCAGCGTTCGCAGAGACTCGAGCGTCGGTGGAGTGTGCGGCTCTTGCTCGATCGGAGGCGCGCATCCGTGGTCCGGGATAGTGACCTCTGGCGCGCGGGCCAGCGCCAGGGCAGCGTTCGCCTTGACAGCGATTCCTCCCTCAAACTCCAGACGCGCCGTTGTCGCCGGAACTTCCGGAGCTTGCAAAGCAAAACCGCCGACCACTGGTTCAGCAAGGTCTCGCCAGGGGGCAGGCGCGCCATCCCCGCCGCGAGCGCCACGAGTGAGCGCCTCGCCGGCACTGGGCTGCGCGTTGATTTCGGACAGAAACTGCGGCACCGGCCGCGCCTTCATGAGTGCCTCGCGCGCCGAATCGCGCACAAAATCGTGAATGACGCTTTGCTGCCGGAAGCGAACCTCGGTCTTCGAAGGATGCACGTTGATATCAACCTCGGCGGTCGGCATCTCCAGAAACAGCAGCACCACGGGAAAAACGGTGGGTGGCAGGATATTGCGGTAAGCGTCGGTGAGCGCGTGTTGAATAAGCCGGTCGCGGATGAGCCGTCCGTTAACGAAAATGAAGATCGAGTTGCGGTTAAGCTTCTGGATCTCCGGTTTCGAAACAAAGCCATGCAAGCGGACTTCGCCCGGCTCCAGCTTTTCTGTGTCTTCTTCCGGATCGCGCCGCCAGGGTGGAGGTTGCGGCAGTCCTACACGTTCCAGCGGTTGGACTGCCGCCAGCGGAATCAGTTGGTCCAGCGTTTCCTGTCCAAAGACCTGGTACACCCGCTCGCGATGACCGGCCACCGGAGGCGCAACCAACAACGCGTTGGTCGCCGAATGCAGTTCAAAATGTTTTTCCGGATGCGCCAGCGCATAATGAGTCACCAGCGACGCGATGTGCGACAGTTCGGTCGACTCCGCCTTCAGGAATTTTTTCCGCGCCGGGGTATTAAAGAAAAGATCGCGTACCGTAATAGAAGTCCCAAGCGGCAGGCCGGCTTCTTCCACGCGGATCATCTTCCCGCCATTGATCTCAATCACCGTGCCCGCCGCCTCTTCTTGCGCGCGTGTTTTAAGATGCAGCCGCGCGACGGAAGCAATCGAAGGTAGCGCCTCGCCCCGGAATCCGAGCGTCGCTACGCTGAGCAGGTCCTCCGTGTTTTTGATTTTCGAAGTCGCGTGACGCTCGAAAGCCAGCATGGCGTCGTCGCGCACCATGCCGCAGCCGTTGTCGGTGATCTGGATGACCTTCTTGCCGCCCGCTTCGACGTGAATGCGAATGCGCGTCGAACCGGCGTCCAGCGCATTTTCGAGCAGCTCTTTCACCACCGACGCCGGACGCTCCACCACTTCGCCCGCAGCAATCTGGTTGGCAACGCGTTCGGAGAGGACGTGGATTTTGCCCATGAGATCGGTGGTTAGTGGTTGGTGATTAGTGTGACAGAGATTGATAAGAGGTGGCTAGTGGCCGGAGGGCTCGGGCAACTTGCACTGCCCTATTTCTTCACCTGTATCCCCAACTCCCGCAACTGTGCCTCCGCGACCGGCGTCGGGGCTTCCACCATAAGGTCCTTCGCAGCGGCAGTTTTGGGGAAGGGAATTACTTCGCGGAGACTGTCCGCGTCGGCGAGGATCATCACGATGCGGTCTAACCCGAGCGCGATCCCGCCGTGCGGAGGCGTGCCGTACTCGAGCGCTTCGAGGAAGAAGCCGAAGCGCGAGCGAGCTTCTTCTTCGGTCATGCCGAGGGCGCTGAAGATTCTGCGCTGCACGTCTTGACGGTGAATACGGATGGAGCCCGAGCCCAACTCCGTGCCATTCAGCACGACGTCGTAGGCGAGCGCGCGGACCATGGCCGGGTCGGATTCGAGCTTGTCCATGTCTTCTTCGTGCGGCGAGGTGAAGGGATGATGCGCGGCCATCCAGCGCTTCTCGCCTTCGTCGTACTCGAACATGGGGAAATTTGTCACCCAGAGGAAGCGGTAGTCTTTTGCCGGGTCGCCGCTCTTTTTGAAAATGCCGTGGCGGTCGGCGTACTTCTGCGCTAGCGCCGTTCGCAGGATGCCCGCCGAGGCGTAGATCGCCAGTTCCGCGGGCGTCACTTTGCGTTTGCCGGCGGGATGGTCGTCGCTTCCGGATTGCGCCGAGCCGACTACCAGCACGAGCAGATCGCTCGTTGCCGCACCTGCCTTTTGGCGGACTTTCGCTCCTGCCTCGGGAAACTTGGTCTCGATGCGCTTGAAGTCTTCGAACACACGCGCTCCGCCTTTGGAGACGAACATCGGCTTGATGTCGTCACGTTCTTTTCTCGACAACTCGCCGACCTCCGGTGTGCGGATCGCAATCACCGGCAAGTCTCTGTTGATCGCGAGCTGGTCGAGGTCGGCTGACGCGAAGCAATCGCGCACGTCGGTGAAGGCGGGGAGGCGCAGGTCAGGCTTGTCGACGCCGTACTGGCGGATGGCGTCGTCGTAGTCCATGCGCTGGAAGGGCGTCTTGATCTCGTGACCGGCGGCTTTGAAGGCGGCGGTCAGGAATCCTTCAACCGTTTCCCATACCCGCTCTGGTTGCGGGTACGACATCTCAAGATCGATCTGCGTGAATTCCGGCTGGCGGTCGGCGCGCAGGTCTTCGTCGCGGAAGCAGCGCACGATCTGGAAATACTTGTCGAAGCCCGATATCATCAGGATCTGCTTGAACAATTGCGGCGATTGCGGTAGCGCGTAGAACATCCCGGGCTGAACTCGGCTGGGTACAAGGTAATCGCGCGCGCCTTCGGGAGTCGACCGAGTCATGAATGGCGTTTCGATTTCGAAGAAGCCTTGCGACGCGAGATAGTCGCGGATCGCGAGTGCAACTTTGTGTCGCAGTTCGATGTTGGACTGCATGGCATCGCGGCGCAGATCGATGTAGCGGTACTTCAGCCGCATTTCTTCGTTGGCAAGCACGGTGTCGCTCGGCAGGAACGGCAGCTGCTTCGAGACGTTCAAAATGCGGAGTTCTTCCGCGACCAGTTCGACTTCGCCCGTCGGGATGTTCTTGTTGATGGTATCGGCGTCGCGCTTCTTCACCGTCCCGATGACCGCGATGACGAACTCGTTGCGCAGCGCCTGCGCCGTGTCATGGACGGCGGCATTCATTTCGTGATTGAACACGATCTGGGTAATGCCGCTGCGGTCGCGCAGATCGACGAAAATGATCTGGCCGAGATCGCGGCGGCGGTTCATCCATCCCATAAGAACGGCTTTCTTGCCCGCGTCGGCAAGGCGCAGAGCCCCGCACATGTGAGTTCGTCGTAGGTCGCCTAAAAAATCGAGCACAAGTTAGCCTTGTCTAGTCGGAATGCGGCGGTGAGCCGAATTGAAGATTATAAATGGCGGGAGGAAGGTGTCAGGACCTGGTACCCAGCACCCAGAGACGTCCGAAGCCGCTTTGTGCTTCTTGACTGGGTACTGAGTACTTGAGGACTTTTACTTTGTCTTGGTCGCCTTGCCTTCCATCACGGTGTCCCATTTGGTTCCGTCCGGCGACATCTCGAACTTATAGGTGTAGGAAGTTGGCGAGAGGATCTTCATGCTGTAACGGCCTTTCATGGTCTGCGGGCCCATTTTCATGTCGTTCGTCCAGCTCCAGGTGTCGCCATCGACAGTGCCCTTGGAGTGAACGTTTTCTCCCATGGTGTTGAATTCGTCGTAGGTGTAGACCTTTTCATCCGCGTTGTAGCCCATGTAGGCAGTTCCGGTGGCGTTGCCCATGGCAGCGCTCTTAAAGTCAGACTGGATGACCAGAAAGAAACCGCCGTCCATCCATTTACCGTTCGCGGAAGTGGAGAACTTGCCGCCCGGACCCATCGGACCAGGCTTCGCATCGCCCTCCGAGGTCCAGGTACCGAGAAAGTAGTCGAGCTTCTTGAGTTCGGGTGCCGGTTTCGGCGGCCCCATTTGCGCGAAGGCCACGGCGGCGAGCAGCAGAGTTGCAACGAGGATGGCTGAGGGACGCCTCATCATAGAACCTCCTGATTTGGGTTACGCGTGAGAAAGGATTGCTCCACGCCCCGGTTGCCGATGGTAGAAGGTCGCGCCGTTCAAGTCAACGGTTGGGAGTTGTCGATGACGTCCCAGCCGGAAACTTCCGACTACTGAGTACTGCTAGTCGAAGTCGGTGGCGCTCCAGAGGTTGGGCGTGTACTGCTGGAACTTCAGCTTCCACTTGCCACCGTCCTTGGCCCAGGTGTCGCTCATATGGCGATAGCGCGGCCGTGCGCCCGGTACAATCATGTTGTAGGTCACGACCGCCGAATCATCAGTGAGCCTGACGACGTGAATATCGTACACACGCAAATCCTTCGGTAGGCCTTCGTGAGTAAAACTCAAAAACTCCTCCCGGTCGTAGAAATCGCCGTTCGTGCCGATGCCCTGAAAGTCGGCGGCGACGGAGTCGTTCACAGCGGAGTGTTTCTGCTCCGCGATCGCCTCCATGAATTGGTTCTGATTGTTGATGAGTTCGTGTTCGAACGCAGACACGGGCGGTGGGGTCAATGGCTTGGACGGCTGGTTTTGGGCGACGGCCAGGGTGGCACTTATCAGGACTGCGGACAGCATCGGGAGGGTTCGCATTGTCGTCTCCAGAGAAAGATGATTCTACTCCGTGACCTTCGTGTCCTCTGTAGTTAGGATCAAAAGCTTGAACCACAGCGGTCACGGGGGAACACAGAGGAAATCAAGAGCTGGAGCTTTGCGAGATTCGTTTCGCCAGCTCTCCGCGTGGGATCGTTTGCTGCTCGCCTGAAGCCAAGTGCTTCAAGGCGAAGGCATCAGCCTTCACTTCGTCCTCGCCTACGATCAGGATGTAGCGCGCGTCTTTTTTTTCGGCCGCCTCGAATGATTTCTTGAGACGAAACGATTCGTCGCCGAGGTCGACGACGAGATCGTGGCGGCGCAGCTCACGCGCCAGGCGCGCCGCTTCGCGATTCATGCCGGCACCGAGCGGCGCAATGTAAGCATCCGGCTTGCGCACGACTGACTCGGCCGAGTCCGCCAGCGACATCACCAGCCGGTCTTCGCCGATGGCAAACCCGATCCCCGGCGCCGCCGGCCCGCCCAGCGCTTCCGACAAGCCGTCATAACGTCCTCCGCCGAGGATCGCATTCTGCGCGCCCAGCGCCCCATGCGTGAATTCAAACGCCGTACGAGTGTAATAATCCAAGCCCCTTACCAGGCGGTCGTTTAGGACGAAGGGGACTTCAACGGCTTTCAGGATGTCCTGGACTTCCTCGAAATGCTTGCGGCAGGGATCGTCGAGGAATTGGGAAATGCGCGGCAGTTTGTCGATGATGGGCTGGTCCGCGGGAACTTTGCAGTCGAAGACACGCAGGGGGTTGGTGACGGCGCGGCGCTGGCAGTCGACGCACATCTTTCCAACGACGGGCTCGAGGGCTTTGCGCAACGCTTCGTTGAACTTTGCGCGGTCGTTGAGGCAGCCTACTGAGTTGAGCTCGAGCGCCCATCCGGTGACGCCGAGGCGGTCGAGCAATGTGGCCAGCAGTTCGAGGACTTCGGCGTCGCGCGCGGGGGACTCGCTGCCGGAAGTTGATGGACCGATGACCTCCGCGCCGATCTGGTAGAACTGGCGGAAACGTCCTTTCTGCGGGCGTTCGCGTCGGAACTGCGGGCCAATGTAGAAAAGTTTGTTAAGGCCGCGGTCCCAGAGTTTGTGCTCGATGTAGGCACGAACTACCCCGGCGGTATTTTCGGGACGCAGGGTGAGAGACTGGCCTTTGTCGCTTTCGGCGCGTCCGCGATCTTCCCAGGTAAACATTTCCTTGGCGACAATGTCGGTTTCTTCGCCGACTCCGCGGGCGAACAGGTCCGTGCTCTCGAAAATCGGCGTGCGGATTTCCTGGAAGTTGTAGGCTCGGAAAACGTCGCGGACGGCCGCCTCGACGAAGTTCCACAGCGCCGTGTCGGGCGGGAGAAGGTCGCGCGTTCCTCGGGGGGCTTTGATCATGTCGAGTGCGAGCTACGAGCTTCGGGCTACGAGCTCGAACCAGTCCGAGAGGTCGGCCCGCTCTTTTCTGCCTGCCACTTTCTCTCCATCAGATACGCCTTCTTGTATCCCAGATAATTTTCCGCGTAACGCAGGATCATCGCCTCGTCGTCCTTTTCGAGTTGGCGGAGAAATTTGCCGGGGGATCCTACCCACAGCGAGTTCGGCTCGATGATGGTCTTCTCCGGAATCAGTGCGCCGGCGCCGATGATCGAGCCTGCGCCTACTACGACTCCGTTCAGAAGGATCGACCCCATGCCAATCAGGCAGCGGTCTTCGATCTTGCATCCATGGAGAATAGCGTTATGGCCAACCGTGACGTAGTCGCCGACATACACGCCATATTGCTGGGTCATTCCGTGCAGGACGCAGTTGTCCTGAATGTTCGAGTAGTGCCCGACGCGGATTTCGTGGACGTCGCCGCGCAGGACGGCGTTCATCCAGATGCTGGAGTGCTCGCCACAGATGACGTCGCCGATCAGTTGGGCGGATTCGTCCACGTAGCAGGTCGTCGGAAATTCGGGTGTGATGCCTTTGTAGGAGCGGATCATGGGTGCTCAGGTCGGGGCAGAGGCCGCCGGGTAAACAGTCAACATACCATGTCGGGCGGGAGAGCGCCCAAAGAGTGGCAGGCGATCGGTGCGCGTTGCGACCTTGCGGCAGTCTCTGGAGGCCACGCCAGGAGCCTTTAACCGCAAAGTGCGCAAAGAACTGCCGCAAAGATAGCGAAGATCGCAAAGAAGTACGAATCGATTAGCGGCCCATGTTCCGGGTAAAATGCTTTCCCTATGACCGCAGTCGTAAGGTCCCGTTCGCTATCGCGGCTGGTTGTCTTCGTCGTCTTCTACCTGACAATCCCACTGGCATCCGCGCAAACTTCCTCCGCCGATCCCTCCAAATTCTTTGCGCAATATTTCGAAGAGAAGCTGCGCGACGAGCCGGAGTTTGCGACTACCGTTGGGCAGCACGAGTACGACGACCGGTGGTCGGATCTTTCGAAGCAGGGACGCGACCAGCGGCGGGCGCACCTCCAGCAGCGCTTCGATCAGCTACAGAAGTTCGGCATGCAGGGACTTGCTGAGCAGGACGCACTGAGTGTTCGTCTTCTGAGCTACGATCTGCGCACGCAACTGGATGCTCTGGACCTGGAAACTTACTTGCTGCGAGTAGGACAGTTGTATGGCTCGCACACGCGCGTGTATCTGACCGTCGACCGTATGCCGGCCTTTACGGTCAAGGACTGCGAAAACATCATCGCGCGTCTGCATGCGGTTCCGGTTTATGTGGACCAGAACATCGCAGTTCTGAACGAGGCGATTGAGCGCGGACTGACGCAACCGAAAATCGTCGCCGACCTGGTGGCCGATCAATTGAAGGCTCAGGTGGCGCAGGACGCCGCAACGAGTCCGCTCTTGGAATTCCTCAAGAAGATGCCAGCTAACATCCCCGAGGCCGAGAGGGCGCGTCTCCGCAAGCAGGCGACGGACGCTTTCGAAAACGATTTTCGTCCGGCGTGGCGCAAGTATCTGGACTACATGCAGACTACGTACGCGGGTCACGTTCGGCCCAACATCGGCATCGGGAGCTTGAAGAACGGGAAGGAAGACTACGCGATCCTGATCCGGCGATTGACGACAACCAATACGACGCCGGAAGAAATTCATAAGATCGGCGAAGCGGATGTGGCCCGGATCGAAGGCGAAATGCTTGCCATTGCCCGGCAGACCGGGTTCAGCGGTACCGTCAGCGAGTTGGAGGTGAAGCTGGCTAATGATCCAGAGCAGCGCTTCCATTCGAAAGACGAAATGCTCGCCTACTGCCGGAACGCGGCCAAGCTCATCGAGCCGGAACTTCCGAATCAGTTCAAGCACATCCCCTGGATGCTGTACGGGATCCGTGCAATCCCGGAAGATCGCGAACAGGCGACCGCCTCCAACGCGCAAGCGCCCGCGCCCGATGGCAGCGCGCCCGGATGGTTCAACCTAAGGGCCTACCAGCCCGACAAGCAAGTGCGCTATGACAAGGAGTCGCTGGTGTTGCACGAAGCAGTGCCGGGACACATCTTCCAAAATTCGCTGGCACGCTCGCAGAAAGGTCTGCCGGATTTTCGGAAGTTCTACAGCAACAGCGCCTACGGAGAAGGATGGGCTCTGTATGCCGAATCTCTGGGATCACAATTGGGCGTTTACAAGGATCCCTACAACCGGTTTGGACAGCTGGCGAGCGAACGCTTTCGTGCGGCGCGCCTCGTAATTGACACTGGCATTCACTCCATGGGATGGACGCGCGAGCAGGCCCAGGAATACTTCCACGCGCATGCCCCGACGCAGGCCCTGTCGGAAGTGGACCGTTACATCAGCTGGCCGGGGCAAGCGCTTTCATACACGCTCGGGCAGCTGAAGATTGTGGAACTGCGCAAGAAAGCGGAAAAAGAGCTAGGGCCGAAGTTCGACGTACGGGATTTTCATGATGTGGTTCTGCGGGATGGATCGCTGCCGCTGGAACTGCTGCAAGCCCAGGTTGAGAAATATATCGCGGACAGCCATTAGAGACGGCCGTGCATCCATGACAGATAACTGGAAATCGTACATCTGCAGAGTCAACGAAAGCCTCGCATCCATTTTCGTCAATCTTGGACTTCGAGACGAGGTTCCCTGTGTTGTCAAAACCATGGCTGCTCTGGGCGTGGGTCCATTTTCGATCTCCCAGACCTGACGGCCTATCGGATAGCAGAGAGGCCCCCACACTGTTCAAAATCGAAGATGCACTCACCCCGCAAGTTTCCCGCACTTGCCGTGCGGTACTCTCGGGTAGAATCACTACTGAAGGACGGCGTGAGTTTTACTTCTACGGCGAGACTAAGGTCGGCTTCGCCGACGCCGTCTCGACTGCGCTAGCTGCCTTTGAAGGGTACAGTTTCGGCACGGGCGAGCAGGAAGACTTGCTGTGGGAGCAATACTTAAACGTCTTGTATCCGTCATCAGAAGACCTTGAGCGCATCAAGAACAGGGATGTGCTGGACGTTTTGGTAGACAAAGGCGACGTTCTAACGGCAGCGCGAGAAGTCCAGTATTGGATTTATTTCCGCTCGGAACAGACCCGTGCTTCGTTCAGGGAGACTGCGGCCAAGGCAGGTTTCAGAGTCAAGTCGGAATCACGGGTCGAGGGAGGCCTACCATTCGGCATTTCTGTAGCGCGTACCCAGCCAGTTGAACAAGACCTCATTGATGCGACCGTGATTGAACTGCTGACACTAGCGCAGCGGTTCGAGGGTGAGTACGACGGTTGGGAAACGCCAGTAGTGACTCAATAGAAGCCCCATTCACTCTCATGCCTAGTTCATGTAGCGTCTCCCCCTCTCGCAGATTGCCCTTCGTTCTTTCCTGTACACTTTTTCTTCCGGTGAAATGGCGTGAAAGAGTTGCGTCGATCGGCCTCGCACTACTGGCGATAGTTGTATGTCTTCGAGCTGAACCAATCCCCCAGCTTAATCCGAGCAACTACATCAATGATTTTGCCGGCGTGCTCGATCCGGCGACCGTGACGCGTCTGAATGATCTCTGCCGGCAGGTGGACGAAAAGGCTCACGCGCAGATTGCCGTTGTAACCGTGAAATCATTGGACGGGCAGGACGTCGTGAGTTACGCGGTTGCGCTGTATCAGAAGTGGGGTATCGGCGCCAAAGGGAAGCACCGGGGTGTGCTGATCCTGCTGGCGACGCAGGATCACAAGTATTGGACCACTGTCGGCTATGGTCTGGAGCCGATTCTTCCTGATGGCAAGGTAGGCGGCTTCGGGCGCGAGGCAGTGCCTCTTCTACGCAACGGTGACTACGCGGGCGCGGTGTCGTTGATGACTTCGCGAGTGGCGGAGGTCATTGCCAGGGATGCCGGCGTTACTCTGGAAGGACTGCAGGCGGCTCCTGAACCGCCGCGAAGCGGTGGTTCCAAACCGGGTATTCCGGTAGCCCTGGTTCTGTTTCTCATCTTCTTGTTTATCGTTTGGATCTTTAGAAGAGCGGGGGGCGGCGGCTATCGCGGCGGCGGAGGTTCAGGGCTGTTATCCGGCTTCTTGTGGGGTCTGCTCGCGGGAAGTATGCGCGGTGGACGCGGTGGCTATGGCGGTGGCGGATTCGGCGGCGGTGGTTTTGGAGGCGGCGGTTTTGGTGGAGGTGGTGGAGGCTTTGGCGGCTTTGGGGGCGGTAGTACCGGTGGCGGCGGCGCGGGTGGCAGTTGGTAACGAAGGAAACGGGAGACGCGATGGTTCCGGAAACAAACCTCAATGATTTCGTAAGCCGGCTCAGGGCGACGGGGGAAGCGAACCTTGTCTCCATCATCCTTTATGGTTCGGCCGCTGCGGGAGATTACATTGTCGAGCATTCCGACGTGAATCTGTTGTGCGTGCTGAGAGAGACTTCGTTTGCATTCCTGCAGACTCTGGCGCCCGCCGTCGGGTGGTGGAGGGAACAGAAGAATCGCATCCCCCTGGTGATGGGGATGGAAGAACTCAAACGGTCGGCCGACGTCTTTTCGATTGAGTTGCTGGATATGCGGGAGAGCTACCGCGTCCTGTGGGGAGAGGATGTGCTCAGCACGTTCGTGGTCCCGGTGAAGTTGCATCGCGTGCAACTGGAATATGAGTTGCGCGAGAAGACGATCTTGTTGCGTCAGGGCCTGCTCCTGGCGGCCGGAAATGCGTCGGCTTTTTGGGAGCTTTTACTTCGTTCCCTCCCGGCATTCGCCACGCTGTTCCGGCATGCTCTGCTTGAATTGGGGGAGCCTGCAAACCTGTCGAAACGGGAGGCCGTGCAAAAGCTCGCGGACAAGGTTGGATTCGATCCAGGGGCGTTCCTGCAACTGCTCGACATCCGTGAACACAAAGCTGATCGCAAGACTGCAGATGTGAACGAGTTGTGCGGCCGATATCTGAAAACGGTTGAGCAGGTCACGGCCGCTGTCGATAAAATGCTGGATTTATCGGCACCCAGCGGCGCATAGACCGCCTAGACGAAGACGAACAGGTAGACTCAGAGTTTCAGGAGACGGAAATGAGCAAAGGCATCATCGTGCTGATTGTTCTGGTGATCGTCGTGGGCTTCATCTTCATGCAGTACGTGGGTGTGCGCAACACGCTGGTCACCAAGGACCAGGCAGTGAAAGCGGCGTGGTCGCAGGTAGATATTGTGTTGCAACGCCGCGCCGACCTGATCCCCAACCTGGTGGAGACGGTGAAGGGATTCGCACAGCAGGAACAAACTGTCTTCGGGGACATCGCAAGGGCACGCTCGGCGCTCCTTTCCGCCGGAACGCCAGCCGAGAAGATTGCCGCCAACCAGCAACTCGATGGCGCGATCGGGCGGTTGCTGGTGATCGTGGAGAACTACCCACAGCTCAAGTCCAATGAGAATTTCCTGCGCTTGCAGGATGAACTGGCAGGCACCGAGAACCGCATCGCAGTCGAACGCAAGCGCTACAACGATGCCTTGCAGGACTACAACACCTACCTGCTCAAGTTCCCCAACAATCTGATTGCTGGTTTTGCCGGGTTCAAGCCGAATGAGGCGTACTTCCAGGCGTCTGAAGCGTCACGCCAGGTTCCAAAGGTGAATTTCAACACCAAGCCGGCGCCCCAGGCCGCACCGGCTCCAGCGCCTGCGCGATAGATCGACGGCTGCTCAGTTTGCCGAAAGAGTCCAGGGCCTAGACCTCAGGGGCTGAAGCCCCTTGATCAAAATGCAGGCCTACCGCAGCGGTAAACCGCCGCGCCACCCAAAATCTGACTTCTTCGGCAAACTGTTCTGACGTTGTCATGATCTGGAACCGAACATAAGCGGTGTGTCGCGCGTCACATCTCCCACGCGGATGACGTGTTACAACCTGAGAGGTCTCCCCAAATTTCCTCCCGTTCCGAAGTCTCGGACGTAGGAGGATTTCCATGTTTGGTGGCAGGGAGCAGACTCTATACCTTCTCGATATTCCTTGTTTACTCACCCTGATTCTGGTTGGAGCCGACTTGCAGGCGCAGGACGCCTCCACGGGCGCGCTGCGCGGGACTGTCGTGGACGCGCAAGGGGGCAGCGATCACAGCGATCGGAACCCACTAAAGAACTGAGGAAGAATGGGTTACCGTCACGCCTGTGCTAGGTTTGGGCTAATTCGCGCCCAGCGACCGGCTTCCGGCGTCAAGATCGTGGTTGTTTCCCACTTTGGCAACGGTTGACATTCAGCTATCCGCTGACCACGCCTCCTCGCGCGCGGCATGCTTTTCTGAAAATCTCGAGGCCGGGGGTGGATCCCCCCGCGAGCCGTCGCCGACGCAGCTGGCCTTGGCAGAAAAATTCTTTCTCGAGGTCCCCCTCATCTCAGACACAGAATTGAAAAATCGAAATGAGCAGTCTAGCTGTTTTTGTCGGATGAGATTTCGATCTTACCAGGAGTGAGATCTGAAGGTGCCGTGAGGACACTAGGTGCGCGGTAGCGTGACCCGTACCTGGCAGCCCCCCTTACCATCCCGGTTAGAGAGTTCAATTGAACCCTGGTGTGCCTCGACGATTTGACGTGAGAGCGCCAATCCTATGCCGCTCCCATCGGGCTTGGTCGTGTAGAACGGTACGAATGCATTGCTGGGATTGAGAAGTCCCGGTCCATTGTCGTCGATGTTCAGGACTACATTCTGGTCTTCGACTGTCCAATTTATTGCCACCGGCGGCATTGCAACCTGCGGGCTACCTCCAGAACCGAGCGGATGGTCGTTGAGGGGAGCAGGCTCAAGAACCGCTTCAACCGCATTGCGAACGAGATTGATCAGCATATCGACCCGCGGATGGCTGGCTACACACCAGAGAAACTCGCTCCGCTCTACCGGCAGCTGCACGATTCCGTATCGGCGATCCCGGGTGTGAGCCAGGTCAGTTTTGCGATGTACAGTCCGATGGAGGGCGACAACTGGAGCGAACAAGTCTACATAGAAGGACAGGCGCCGCCCGTGCCGGGCAGCAATGAGAATTCGGCATCGTGGGTGCGGGTCAGCAACGGCTTCTTCGACACGATTGGCACGAAGATTTTGAAGGGCCGCGCGATTTCTGAACAGGACACGGCCGCTTCGCGCAAAGTCACCGTGGTCAATGAGACTTTTGCCCGGAAGTTTTTCAAAGACGAGGATCCCATTGGGAAACATTTCGGAGACATGGACGCCAAGTATGCAGGGGCCTTTGAAATCGTCGGCGTTACTGAGGACACACAGTATCGCGAGCCCACCAGTAAGATTCCGCCGACGTTCTTCTTGTCAGCCGATCAGTGGATGGTCTACGACGACTCCCGAATGAAGGCGTTCGAGGATGCCAACCATTACCTGAACGCAATCGTGCTGATGACGCAAGGAAACGTGCCCGGATTGGAGCCGCAGGTTCGGCACGCCCTCGCCCAAGTAAATCCCGATCTTGCGGTGGTTGATTTCATGAGCTTTGCCACTCAGGTGGACGGAAACTTTAGCCAACAGAGGATGCTAGCGAAACTGACGTCCTTGTTCGGCCTGCTGGCGTTGGTGCTGGCGTCTGTCGGTCTCTACGGTGTAACCGCCTATTCGGTTGAGCGCCGCACCGGCGAAATCGGAATCCGAATGGCGCTCGGCGCGGATCGGCTGAATGTCTTAAGGCTGGTGCTGCGTGGAGCGTTTCTGCAAATTGCAATCGGGTTAGCGATCGGCGTTCCGGCAACCATCCTGGCGGGGCGCGCGATGACGACCCAATTGTTTGGAGTGAAGCCCTACGCCCCAGACATCTTGTTGGTCACAACCCTGGTGCTGAGCGTCGCGGCTCTCAGCGCCACAGTCTTGCCTGCTCGCAAGGCAGCATCGCTGGAACCAATTCGCGCCCTGCGTACCGAGTGAGTTGCTCGATGCATGCGCCGGGTGACTAATGTCTCCGGAAAGTTACCAGCGCCAACAAACTGGATAAGTGGTGGGCTACTCGCCTCTTTGGGTTGGGACTGATCAAGCCCCAACTTTTGTGACGACCTCTTGCTAACCGAGGGGAGCAGGTCTAGTCTAACTCGGTAACCGAGAGGAGACGTCTTGTGGTCGCCTCCACGCTCGTGGTTTTTGTTTCGGTTGTAGTACTTGCCGGTGGCGCCGCTGTGTAGCGTGAGTCGTTTCGTATCGTTTGCAAATTTGCCGTCACGAAGGGACAAATAGAAGTTCCAATCCTCTTCGTGGAACCCGCTGTAATGCTCACTGAAGTCTTTCTGCTCGTTGTTCTGGTGTCCCAGAAATTATCGGGTCCAGACTGCTCGAAGACTTGCTGAATGCCGTCCATGTGGTCCATGTCCGGGCGACTGAGGATGAATCGGAAAATGTTGGATATTCCGTGCCTATTCATGTACGCGATGGGATTGACCGGATAGCTCTTTTGATTAAAGTTCCCGAGTATTCCCTTTTCGCTAGCTGCAGCGAGGTCCCTCACCAAATCCGCCTGCCTGTCCACAAGTCTTGCATTGCAGACATCAATCATGGTCACGCGATCCGAGATGTGCTCAATGATTGAGCAGGCTCCTTGTTTTACGTTGAGAAAGTGAATTCTGGGCATTTTCTTATGCTTCCCTCTCTTCGCCACCAGCAGCCTGCGCGTTTGCGAACTCGGCGGAGATAGCGCGGACCGAGGCTTAGCTAGAAACCGCGCTGGAGGCTTCGTCGGCGGTTCGCAAGAACGCCATCCAAGCAGCCTCCGCATATCCATCCGCTACCAGCTTGGTAGCGCCCGGAAGTACGCCCCAGCCTATATACACCGCACAGACAAAAGACAAAAGATTCATCAGCGACGCGGGATTCAGTGGGCCATGCGCCGTTTTGATTCCGTGGATGACCGCAAACAGTGTTCCGGCGGCTGCAACGAGTGCCCACAGGAGCCTGCTCCCGAGCAGGTTTCTGGAGAAACCGTACTCGATGTTGTGGTGGTACCAGAGGCCTTCGGGTCCTTGTCACGCAAGTACTCGCGGACTCGTCGGAACGCATCCTCAATTTGCTTGTCTGCACGTGTCGGATTGTTTGCTTCTTCCTCTGCAGTGTGGAGTCGCATTGAGAGTTCGCTTTGTAAGGATTCGTTGTCGTAATAGGCAAGCAGAAAACATCCTGGGGGAATACCTTGAGCCTTTTGTTTCCAAGCATCAGCAATAAACAAAAGCGCAGTGGAATAGTCCAGGTGAAATGGTCGCCCAACAAACATTCCCTTCCAGTCGATCGTGACCAGTGGTGCGAACGTCGATAGCGGGCTCTTCGAGACCAGCTTGCGCGACGAGCGCTTCCTTCCCCTTCGAGGGTGCGGGCGTGGAACCCTTCAACCTTTTCAACCGCGACAACCAGCGCTACAGCCTGAGCGATGACGGGTTCCTGAATTCGGCGGGGCAATTCGTTCCGCTTGACCGGAACGCAAGGGGTAGGCTGTATCCTACGTATTATCAGCAACCTACAAGCTTTCTGAAGGCGAGCAGCGCGTACGCGCCGCGCTTGATTCAACTAGGATTGCGGTTCGTGTTCTAACGCTCAGCGGCATACGATTACATTCCACTTGACTTAACAGGCTAATGCTTGCCATAACTAGACGGTCCATTTAGGGCGAGTGGGGGGGTGTAGTCCGTTTGGCTGAAGTCAGATTGCAAGAGGGAGAGTCCCTCGAGAATGCGCTTCGCCGCTTTAAGCGAAAAGTACAGCAAGAGGACATCATCAAGGAAGTGAAACGTCACTCTTTTTACCTGAAGCCCGGTGAGAAGAAGCGGGTGAAAGAAGCGCTCGCACGTAAGCGCAGCCGTAAGAAAGCGCGTAAAGAGGCAGATTGAGTCATTCGGGCCGTCACCCTCTGGCGTGACGGCCCGTTCCCCAGAGCAAGTTCATTCCGCAGTCCAGGAATTTTATTTGCAGTAACCATGCCGAGCACTTCGCATGGCGGGCCGAATCCAGGGTTTCAAAAAAATGAGGGGGAGATGATCCCCTGCCCACGTCTGAGCCGGATCCTTCCCCATTCGGATCTCCGTGAAGCGCAGGGACGGGGAATGGAGCGCCTCTTCGCATGGAATTCCAGGACAAGCTGTTGAAGTGCGTGGATTGTGGCACGGACTTCGTTTTTACGGCGGGTGAACAGCTGTTTTTCTACGACAAGCAATTCAAAAACGAACCCAAGCGCTGCAAGAACTGCAAGGGGAAACGGGTCGCCGTGTTAGGCGCCGCCCACGGGCAGCCTCACGCGAAAACGGAGACCCGGACGAATTGCTCCCAATGCGGCAAGGAGACGACGGTACCATTTCGTCCGACCCAGGGGCGGCCGGTGTTGTGCCGGGAATGCTTTCAGCAGAGACGGCACGTCGCAAGCGCCTGATCTATCCAGAAGAATCAAGTGACACGGCGAGACGGATGCTAACCCGCCTTGCGGGCGGGCGCTTGTGCTCCGGCGACGGCAATGCGTTGGCGCGCCTGCCGGGCATCTTCGTGGCGAACGAGCAGGGCCTCAACCTGCCGCAGCAGATCGTTCGTGCCCAGCGGTTTGATCAGGAGCGACTCGGAATGTTCTTTCTGCCAGTGTTCTCCTGAGGGTGGGTACGCAGTGAGCAGCGCAGTGGCAGGATCGTAGCTCTGGAGGCGGGCAGCGAGAAGTACTTTCAGGCCGGCGTCTTCGCTTTCCATGCGCAAATCGCTGATGACCATCTGAAACGTGGAGGATTCGAGGCGGGCGAGTGCTTCGCGCGTGCTGGCCGCAGTCTCCACTTCGAATCCATGGAATTCCAAGACCGCTTTCAGAGTCAGAAGGACAGCGAGATCGTCGTCCACGAGAAGCAGGCGCCGTTTCATGTGCACCTCGGGAGGGGCTGGAGAGATGCAGATCAGTGCGGATCGGTCTGCAGCCGTCGCCAGCTGCTTTCCGCATCTGCTACTCGGGTAGTATAGGAGCGTGGCCAGTTTCTACATAGAGAATTTTGGCTGCCGCGCCACCCAGGCGGACGGAGCGGCGCTCGAGAGCCAGTTTCTGGACTGCGGATTGGAGCGTGCCCGCGCCGCGCGGGATGCCGAAATCGTTGTCCTCAACACCTGCACCGTGACCGAAGGCGCCGACAAAGATGCGCGGGCTTCGATTCGGCGGGTGCGGCGTGAGAATCCGGATTGCCGCATTCTGGTGACGGGCTGTTACGCGCAACGCGCGCCGGAGGAGTTGGCGGCCCTGCCGGGCGTCACCTGGGTGGTGGGAAATTCGCATAAGCATCGGGCGGTGGAGATCGCGACGTCTCCCGACTCT